>DATKNM010000346.1:0-3459 GCA_035541335.1 Binatia bacterium | reverse complement strand
GTCCTCGGCGAAGGCGCCAGCCGACGCGCCCGCAACCGCCACGGCCGTCGCACCGGCCAGCAACATCGTCCGAAACTGGTTCATGAATCCTCCCTCAGATCTTTTCATTTATCGGAAGCGGTCCGACACCGTCTTGGAAATCCCGCCACGCCTTCGCCATGGTCTGCGAGGCGTCGTTTCGCTGGATGCTCTGCCCGGTCGGGCCGCTCGGCGACTGTATCGCTCGCCGCCGATTGGCGTCAAACGCGCGCAGTGCCTATTTAATTCAGCTCCTCCTGCATCAAGATCTTCTCCACATGGGAAAGATGCTCGCGCATGACATTGCGCGCCGCCTCGGCGTCGCGGCGCTTCAGGGCCGTGACGATCGCCGCATGATCGTCGACCGTCATGCGGTCGTTGCCGGAAAGATTGGCGTGTTTTCCGAGCGCATCGAAGATCGGCGCCAGCATGTGCGCCCACATGCCGTCCACCAGATGCGCCAGCACGGCGTTGCCGGTCGCCGCGGCGAGGCGCACGTGGAAGACCCGGTCGGCGTGACGGCTGTCGCGCCCGGCCGCGATGTCGCCGCGCATCTGGTCGATCGCCTGCTCGAGCTCGCGGATGTCGGCATCGCTGACCGTCGCCGCTGCGGAGAACGCGATCTCGCCCTCCAGCATCTTCCTGGCGGAGATGAGATCGAACGGGCTGGGGCCGGGATCGGGCAGCGAGGCAAGAACGCGATCGGCGCCGAGCCGGGCATTCTTGACGAAGGCGCCGGCGCCGCCGCGCACCTCGACAAGGCCGGCGATCTCCAGGGCGATCATCGCCTCACGCACGACCGGACGGCTGACACCGAGCTTCTTCGAGAGCTCGCGCTCGGGCGGCAGGCGGTCGCCTTCGCGGAACTCGCCGCGGTCGATCAGCGAGCCGAGTTGCTCGGCCACCTGCTGATAGAGGCGTTGGGATTCGACAACCTGGAGCGGCATTCGCCTTCTTATCTCCCTGACGCGGCGAACCTGCGCCCGCCGCCCGCGACTGGTCAACTGGAAAAGTGGCCCGACCAATTAATTCAGTCGGAGCGAAATTTGTGCGCCTGCGAAGGTGTTCCGCCGAAAGAAACCTCCTCACCTTGACCGGCTTTGCCGGCCTCGGGCAGGGTGGCCGGGAACGCGGGCGGGGAGCGGAATGACCGAGAACGCAGCGGGTTCCATCTTCCGACCCGAAGTCGAAACCCGGGCGCCCGAAGAACAACTGGAGCGCGACCGCGCGGCCTATCGCCGGCAGGTCGAATACCTCTTCGCCCGCTCCGCCTTCCACCGGGAGAAGCTTGAGGCCGCCGGCTTCAGCGATCCGCGGGCGGTCGGCGATCTCGACGGGATCGCGCGCCTGCCCTTCACCGAGAAGGACGAGATCCGCGCCAGCCAGGCGGCGCTGCCGCCGCTCGGCCGGCACCAGGCGGCGTCGACCGAGGCGATCGTGCGGATCTATTCGACCAGCGGCACGACCGGCGAGCCCTGCTACATGCCCTTGACGACCAACGACCTCGCCGCCTGGATCGAGATCTCGTCGCGCTCCTACACGGCGACGGGTCTTCGCCGCGGCGCGCGGATGGTCTCGACCTACAATGCGGGACCCTTCGTCGCCGGCGCGGCCCTGGACGCCTTTGCGAATATCGGCGTCTGCCATATCCCCGTCGGCACCGGCAATACCGAGCGGCTCGCCCGCGCGCTCCAGGCGCTGAAGCCGGAGATCCTGGTCTGCACGCCCTCCTATGCGCAGTATCTCGGCGAATGGCTGATGGATCGCGGCGTCGATCCGGCCACGCTTGGTCTCACGCTCATCTCGGTCGCCGGCGAGCCCGGCGGCGGCGAGCCCGCCTTCCGCTCGGCACTCGAGGCGACCTTCAATGCCAAGGTTTGCGAGGCCATGGGCATCGGCGACGTCTCGATCTCGCTCTGGGGCGAATGCGCGCAGCAGCAGGGCATGCATTTCTCCGGCGGCGATCATGTGCATGTGGAGCTGATCGATCCCGCGAGCGGCGCGCGACGCCCCCTTGTGGACGGCGCAGAGGGCGAGCTGGTCTACACCGCGCTCCGCCGCGAGGCGGCGCCGGTGCTGCGCTTCCGCAGCCGCGACCATGTGCGGGTCTGGACCGCGCCCTGCCCCTGCGGTCGCAAGACCATCCGCACGCGCTGCATCGGCCGCACCGACGACATGCTGATCGTGCGCGGCGTCAACCTGTTCCCCACCGCGGTCCGCGACGTCGTCGCCGGCTTCCGGCCGGAGGTGAGCGGTGCGCTCATGATCCGGCCGCCAGCACCCGGCACGCGCCAGGAGCCGCCGCTGCCGGTCGATGTCGAGCTCGGCCCCGGAAGCGCCGCCCGCGAAACGCTCACCCAGGAAATCGAGGCCGCGATTCGCGCCAAGCTGCTGGTGACGGTGCGGGTGACGCTGGTGCCCTATAGCAGCCTGCCGCGCAGCGAGTACAAGACCAAGCTGGTGCATCATTGAGAGGGCGACCATGAGCAAGCTGCCGAAGACCCGGATCGCCACGTCGGATGCCAGCTCGATCACCGTCCGCGGCAAGGACCTGGTGCGCGACCTCATGGGGCGGCACAGCATGACCGAGGTCCTCTACTTCCTGATCAAGGAGCGGATGCCGAGCGCCGGCGAGACCCGGGTGCTCGACGCCTGCCTCGTCACGCTGATGGAGCACGGACTCACCCCCAGCGCGATCGTCGCGCGGCTGATGGCGGACAACGTGCCGAACGAGCCGCAGGTGGCGATGGCCGCCGGCCTGCTCAGCGTCGGCAGCGTCTTCGTCGGCACGATGGAAGGTTGCGCGCGGATCCTGAAGATCGGTGTCGAGACCGAGGGCGATGCCGAGGCCTATTGCCGCGCCGTCATCGAGGCACATGTGGCCGAGCATCGCCCGCTGCCGGGCTTCGGCCACCCGATCCACAAGCCCGAGGATCCGCGGCCGCCTCGGCTCTTCGCCATTGCGGCCGAAGCCGGCTGCGCCGGCCGCTACATCGCGCTGCTGCAGCAGCTCGGCGCCGAGCTCGACCGCCGGGCGGGCCGCCACATCACCATCAATGCCACCGGCGCCATCGGCGCGCTGCTGCTGGAGATCGGCCTGCCGGTCGAGTGCATGCGCGGCATCGCCGTCGTCTCCCGCGCCGGCGGGCTCATCGGCCATTTGCTGGAGGAACGCGCCACCCATTCCGGCCGCGCCATCTGGCAGGCCGTCGACGAAGGGATGGAATACGAGGGGCCGGGAGACGCCTGACTGAGGCACCAGCCTTCACGCGGAGAGGTCAACCCCCACCCCCGGCCCGCCCCCATCTTGGGGGCGGGGGTCAGAGAGATCGAGTTGGCTCTCGCCAGACTGACGGGCTCTATCCGTCCCGCGCCCCCATCTTGGGGGCGGGAAGAAGGAGCCGGCCTTCGCGTTCTCTTCGAGCAGCGCCTTTAAATATC
>DATKNM010000345.1:0-2476 GCA_035541335.1 Binatia bacterium | reverse complement strand
CGCGATCCAATGGAGCATCTACGACATCTCGCGGGATCCCTTCGACCTCGGTCTGGTGGGCCTGGTCCAGTTCCTGCCCAATTGCCTGCTGGTGCTGCTGACCGGCACCGCCGCCGACCGCTATTCAAGGAAGCGCATCCTCGCGTTCTGCATGATCGCCGAGTTCCTCTTCACCCTCGGCATCTTCGCGGTGGCGAGCGCAGGCTTGCGCGAGGTCTGGCCGATCCTGCTGCTGATCGCCGGTCTCGCTGCGGGCCGAGCCTTCGCCAATCCCGCCGCCTTGGCCCTCGCCCCGAACCTGGTCGAGCGCGCGCAGATCCCCGCCGCGGTCGCGACCTCGACCTCCGCCTGGCAATTCAGCTCCATCGCCGGCCCGGCACTGGGCGGCGTGCTCTACGGGATCTCGCCGAACGCCGCTTATGTGACTGCCCTCGTCATGGTCTTCGTATCGACCTGGGCGGTCTTCGCGATCCGCAAGGTGGAGGAGCCGCATCCGCATGCCACCAGCACCGCGGATTCGCTCATCGGCGGCTTCCGCTTCATGCTGCGGCAGAAGGTGGTGCTCGGCGCCGCCAGCCTCGACCTCTTCGCCGTCCTGCTCGGCAGCACTACGGCGCTGTTGCCGGTCTATGCCCGCGACATCCTGGTGACCGGGCCCTGGGGCTTAGGGTTGCTCCGGGCCGGGATCGGCATCGGCGCGCTCGGGATGGCGCTCTTCCTCGCGGTGCGGCCGGTGCGCCGCCGCGCCGGCCTCATCATGTTCACGACCGTCGCCGTCTTCGGCCTCGGCACCATCGCCTTCGGCCTCTCGAAATGGATCGGCCTCTCGGTGGCGGCGCTCATCCTCATGGGCGCCAGCGACATGATCAGCGTCTTCATCCGCGAGGTGCTGGTGCAGCTTTGGACTCCGGATTCGCTCCGCGGCCGGGTCAACGCCGTCTACATGCTGATGATCACCGCCTCGAACGAGCTCGGCGCCTTCCGCGCCGGTCTCTCCGCGGCGCGGTTCGGCGGGGTCGCGGCGGTGGTCGCCGGCGGCTTCTGCACCCTCGGCGTCGCGGCGCTCTGGTCGCGGCTGTTTCCGGCGCTACGAGCGGCGGACGACCTCACCGCGGTCGACCAGCTGGAACCGGAGGCGCGTGACGTCGCCGAGGCGGCTGCCTTCGACTGACGGCTCAGGCCCGGCCCTTCACGCCATGAACTGCTCGCGCAGGATCCGTTCCTCAAGGTGATGCTCGGGGTCGAAGAGAAGGTTCATCAGGATCGACCGATCCTCGCGCACCTTCACCTCGGCGACGTCGCGCACCTCGGCGAAGTCGGCGGTGGCGGAGACCGGGCGGCGCTGCGGCTCCTTGATGATGAAGCGCACCTTGGCGCCGCGGGGCAGGATGGCGCCGCGCCAGCGCCGCGGCCGGAAGGCGCTGATCGGCGTCAGCGCCAGCGCGCCCGAGCCGATCGGCAGGATCGGGCCGTGGACCGAGAGGTTGTAGGCGGTGCTGCCGGCCGGTGTCGCCACCATGATCCCGTCGCAGATCAGCTCGGTGATGCGCTCGACCCCGTCCACCTGGATGGTGATCTTCGCCGCCTGGGCAAGCTCGCGCAGGAGCGAGACCTCGTTGATCGCGAGCCGCACCTGCTCGGTGCCCTCCACGGTCTTCGCCCGCATCTCCAAGGGATGCAGCGTCACGAGCTGGCCCCGTTCCAGCCGTTCCGGCAGGTCATCGGTGGAGTAGCGATTCATCAGGAAGCCGACCGTGCCGCAGTTCATGCCGAAGATGCGGACCTGCCGGCCCATGTGCCGGTGCAGCGTCTCCAGCATGGTGCCGTCGCCGCCGAGCACGACCAGGATCTCGGCATGCACCGGATCGGCCTCGCCGTAGCGGGACTTCAGCTCGGTCAGGGCCGCCTGGGCCTCGGCCGTGGGGGCCGCGACGAAAGCGAAGGTGGGTTTTGCCATGAACGCGGCGCGGGTTGGAGGGACGGAGTCCCCGGCTCGCACCGGGCGAGGCGAAGTATAGCGACGCCGGCTTTCCCTGGAAATACCACTCGGCACCGGGATCGTAGGCGGCAATAGGACCGGTTTCGGCGCAAGAGCATTCTCTCCTTGCCAATCGGCGCCGGTCGCCGCACTCTCGGATCGGTCATTCTCGGGGGTTGTAATGCGCTGGGCTTTGTCGCTTGCTGTTCTGCCAGTTGCTTTCGTTCTGGCGGTGGGCAGCGTGCCCCATCGCGCTTACGCCCAGGATCAGGTCTCCTTCTCCGACACCGATCCCCAGGACAACAAGCACGAGGGCTATTACTACCCGAAGCCCCAGTCGGTGGAGCATTTCGTCTCCAAGGCGATCACCCTGCCGGAAAGCGACAAGGTGCGGCGCCAGGCCTTCGTCATCGGCATGACCAAGCAGCTGCTGGACGGCAAGTACGCCCCCGGCTTCGCGATCTTCGCCAAGGGCGCGCAGTCCGAGAAGCTGATCGT
>DATKNM010000344.1:0-2326 GCA_035541335.1 Binatia bacterium | reverse complement strand
TCGGGAGCTGTCCCTACCGGGATCTTGGTCTCGGCACATGGCGCCCACCTGCGTAAGCAGGCCACAGAGGATTCAGACGTGCCATCGGCCCATATGGTGGCGCCGCCCACCTTCCTCTCCCCCATCTTCCTTTCAGCCGTTTCCTGAGCCGACCGGTGGAGCCTCCTGAGATCACCGAATGGAAGATGCGGGAACGCCTCGGCGCGGCGGAACGTCGCGCGCAGGCCTTCGCTGCGCTGCCCCGGGCCGGCGCCGATCTCGCCCAGCGCTTTCACGATGCCGTGCATCTGCCGCGCGGCGCCGTCGTCTCCGGCTATTGGCCGCTCGACGGCGAGCTGGACATCCGGCCGCTGCTTGCCCAGATCCATCAGATGAGCCATCCGATCGGCCTGCCGGTCGTGAAGGGCAAGGGACAGCCGTTACTGTTCCGCCGCTGGTCGCCGGGAGCGCCGCTGGTCCAGGGCAGCTTCAAGGTGATGACGCCGCCCGAAGGTGTGCCGGAGGTCGAGCCCGACGTGCTGCTGGTCCCGCTGCTCGCTTTCGACCGCGCCGGCTATCGGCTCGGCTATGGCGGCGGGTTCTACGACCGGACCCTGGAAAAGCGCCGGCGCGAGGCGCATTCTGGCCGCCCGGTGCTCGCGATCGGCATCGCCTTCGCGGCCCAGGAGACCGAGCGCCTGCCGCAGGGTCCCTACGACCAGCGCCTCGACTGGATCGTGACCGAGGCCTGGGCGAAAGAGTTCACGTGAGGTTTGGAAGAAAGTCGAATGCGCATCCTGTTCTGCGGTGATCTGGTCGGCCGGTCCGGCCGCGACGTGGTGGTGGAGCGGCTCCCCGCCTTGCGCGCCGATCTCGGCCTCGACCTCGTCGTGGCGAACGGCGAGAACGCCGCCGGCGGCTTCGGCATCACCCAGAAGATCTGCGACGAGCTCTACAAGGCCGGGGTCGATTGCATCACCACCGGCAACCACGTCTGGGACCAGAAGGAGACCGTCTCCTTCATCGGCGGCGATCCCCGGTTGCTGCGCCCGGTGAACTTCCCGGCCGGCACGCCGGGCAAGGGCAGCGGCGTCTACCAGACCGCGCGCGGCAAGAAGGTGCTGGTCGCGAACCTGATGGGCCGGCTCTTCATGGATCCGCTGGACGATCCGTTCCAGGCGGTGGAGCAGCTCCTGAAGGCGCACCGGATGGGCGGCAATGTCGATGCCATCCTGATCGATTTCCACGGTGAGGCGACCTCCGAGAAGATGGCCATGGGCCATTTCCTCGACGGCAAGGTCAGCCTCGTGGTCGGCACCCACACCCATGTTCCGACGGCGGACCACATGCTGCTCCCCGGCGGCACCGCCTATCAGACCGATGCCGGCATGTGCGGCGATTATGATTCCGTGATCGGCATGGAGAAGGGCGTCCCGATCGCCCGCTTCACCAAGAAGCTCCCGACCGAACGCCTCTCCGCCGCGACGGGGCCGGGCACGCTCTGCGGCGTCTTCGTCGAGACCGACGACGCGACCGGGCTTGCTAGGCGCATCGAGCCGGTCAGGGTCGGCGGCAGGCTGTCGCAAGTGGTGCCGAAGCTGGCGGCCGTGCAGGCTTAGCTCGAAAGCGTCACGTCAAACTCCGTCATGCCAAGGCTTGGCCTTGGCATCCACGAGTTTGGAGCACTTTGCTTAAAACCTCGACAGAAACTCATAGACCCCAAGGCCAAGCCTTGGGGTGACGATTGTGTTGGAGGCGAAGAACGAGATTGCGCGGGATAGAGAGCGCTGGGTCTCAGGCCGCGTGGCGGCCGGCGGCGATCGAGAGGAAGCGGTCGATCTCGCTCTGCATCACCTGGGCGCGGTCGAGGATCTGCTGCGCGACCTTGGTCGCATCCATCGGCGCGGTGACGGTTCCGCTGGCGGCGACGGCCATCGAGGCGTTGATGCCGTCGATCGCGGTCTGTCGGACGACGCCCGAAACCATGTCGGCCATGCGCTGGATCTCGGCGCGGAGCTGTGCCGCTTCGACCTGGTCGGTCTCCGGCATCACGATCGGATTGGTCTGCGCCATCTCTGTCACCCTGTGGGGTCGTCATCCCTGTTGGGAACCCGGAACGGGCTCCATGGCCACGATAGTGCCGTTCCAACCGTAAACGATCGGTAAATCCGCGGCGCCTAAGGCCCGATTCCGCCGCGAAAACCGGCTGGTCGACGCGGGCCGATATGCTAGAACGCGTCAAAATCCTGCCATAGTGCCACCCTAAGGCTTGGCCGGGCGTTGGGCTCGGCCGGGGCGGCAATTTCCCATAGATGTGGTAGGATTTTCATGGGAAACGTCAAATTCT
>DATKNM010000343.1:0-5411 GCA_035541335.1 Binatia bacterium | reverse complement strand
CCAGGCCCTGAGCCAGCTGCAGCAGAGCATGCAGTCGATGCAGCAGATGATGCAGCGACAGGCCGGGATGAATCGCGGGCCAGGACAGCGCGACCCGATGGATCCCTTCGGACGCCCCGCCTCCAAGGAAGACAGCGCCGGTGGCAACACCACCGACACCTTCGGCGTGAAGGTTCCGGATCAGTCGGAGATGGAGCGCGCGCGGCAGATCTTCGAGGAGCTCCGGGAGCGCCGCAACGACCCATCGCGTCCGCGCGAGGAAAAGGACTATCTCGACCGATTGCTGAAGCAGTTCTGAGCGCGCACCGCGCTCGGCTGCCCCGCCTTCAGTGCTTGCGGGCCGCGAGCGCCTCTTCGACCGCGGAGCAGATTTCCTTCAGGGAGAACGGCTTCGAGATCACGCGTTCGACCGCGGCCGTGTTGGCGCGCTGTCCTTCACTGGCGAAACCCGTCATCATCAGGACCGCCATGTCCGGATCGGCCTTGTTGGCCTGGGCGGCCAAGGCGACGCCGTCGATTCCAGGCATCACGATATCGGTCAGCATCAGATCGAACCGGCGCTCGGAAAGCGCCGCAAGGGCAGCGCTGCCGTCGGGCACGGTGGTGACGTTGTGGCCGTAGTAAGCCAGCGCGCGCGACACGAAATCGCGCACGGCCTGATCGTCTTCAGCCACCAGAATCGACGCCATCGCGAGGCGTCCACGGACAGGAGCTTGACCGCTCTCGAGTCTCATCACCTTGTTGTCGCTTTCCTTGTCGCTCCGAGGCATTGCCACCTTCCCGCGTCCGAGTGGTATGGTAAATGGTCTCGTAACCGGTTGAATTTGGCCTCGAATGGCGCGACTCGCGTCGTCGCCGTTGTGCCCCGGAAAGGTAGTCTCCAGCCGTTAAAATTTAGTGAGTCAGGCCCGTCAGTGTGGGGATGTAACGCCCCAGGAGGAACTACGGTTCCTTCGCGTCCAATCGTCGAAACGTGACGCCGAACTTACGAATGCCTTGCGGGGCGTTCTCGTAGAGGATCCGGAAGGTGATCGTCTCACCTGGTGCAATCTCGGATTCCTGTGTGCGGAACATCAAGCCGTCGCCGAGCTGCTTTCCGGCCTCGTCCTTGGCGGTGAGATAGAGCGGCGGCATCTTCAGCGGATATTCGGTGGGGTTGAACACGTCGCCGCGAATCGCCAACAGGCCGGAGCGCTGCTCCGACTTCAAGTTGCCGATCATCAGCTCCTTCGCCGGATCCTCCGGGCCGAGCCCGATCAGGCTGTAGAGATCGTTCGCGCCCGGAATGAGCTTGGCGATCGACGCCTGGAAGATGTAAGCCGCGACCAGCAGGCCACAGACGATGCCCGCCAGCAGGAACCACGGCCAGACTCCGATCTTGCGCGCGGGCTTCGCGGGCTGCAGCCGCGGCGGTACCACGATGCCGGCACGCGGCGCGTCGGCCGAGGGCTGTACCGCCTGCCCGCCGAGCAGAGCGGCCAGTCCCGGCGCCACCGGCGGGCGCTCAGGTTCGGGTGCAGGCGCCGGCTGATTCGGCTCAAGCGGCGGCAGCTCGGCGGGTGCAGCCTCGGGCGGCTCCTGGCGCCAGCGATGCCCGCATTTCGCGCAGCGCACGTTCCGCCCGCTCGGTCCCAGCAGCGTGGCATCCAACGAGAAGCGGGTCGCGCAAGCTGGACAACTGACGATCACGACTCGGCTCGCATCGTTTCGAGGGGCGGGTCCGTTATAGGACCTCGGTCTAGAGCACGCAAGGCAAGCGCCCCTCGGCGCGGCGGGAACACCGCAGTTTCCCGCGCGATCAGGCCTTTGCGACGCACTTCACGACGATGCGGCTGGACGACCCGAAAGCGGCTATGTCATTTTGGTCCGGCAGTTTTCCACAGGCCGACACGGAACGGACAACCGTGATTCTGTTCGACGGGGTCGCGGTGCAGTACGGCGCCGGACCGCAGATTTTGCACGACGTGACCTTCACCCTGGCGCCCGGCTCCTTCCATTTCCTGGTGGGCCGCAGCGGTGCCGGCAAGTCGTCGATGCTGAAGGTGATGTATCTCGGCCTCCGGCCGGCGATCGGCACGGTCAGCCTGTTCGGCCGCGACGTCGCGACCCTGGCGCGCGCCGAGATGCCGGCGCTCCGGCGCCGCATCGGTGTGGTGTTCCAGGACTTCCGCCTGATCGACCATCTCTCGACCCTGGACAACGTGGCGCTGCCGCTCCGGGTCGCCGGCGTGCGCGAGACCGAGGTCCGCAAGCATGTGAGCGAGCTCCTCGCCTGGGTAGGCCTTGCCGACCATCTCCACGCGCTGCCGGCGACCCTCTCCGGCGGGCAGCAGCAGCGGGTGGCGATCGCCCGCGCGGTGATCGCGCGGCCGAGCCTGCTGCTGGCCGACGAGCCGACCGGCAATGTGGACGACGTGATCGGCCTCCGACTCATGTATCTCTTCGAGGAATTGAATCGCCTCGGGACGACGGTGGTGATCGCGACCCACAACGACACGCTGGTCAGCCGCTTCAGCCATCGCCAGCTCCGGATCGAGAGCGGCTCAATCCGCGTCTTCGACCCGCGGCCGATGACCAACTATCCGATACCGCAGCCGGCAGCAAACGCGGCAGCGGCCTTCGCCGCCCAGCAATCGGCGCAGCTTCGCCGTCCCGGAGTTGCATGATGCTGGGGATGCGGAGCGACCTGCCGCTCGACCGTGACGCCGCCGCACGCTTCCTGCCGTGGATCATCGGCTTCATGGTCTATCTCTGCGTGATCGCCGTGGCGGCCGCCCTCACCGTGGACCGGGTGGCCGAGCGCTGGCGCCAGGGTCTCGCAGGCAATCTCACCGTGGAGCTGCCCTTCCCCGCGGAGATCGAGACCGCGAAGCGCGCGGAACAGCTCGACCACGCGATCGACCTCATCACGGCGACACCAGGCATCACCGGCGCGACCGTGCTGGACGACAGCCAGATCGCGGCGCTGCTCAGCCCCTGGCTCGGCCCGGACGCGACCCAGCTCGACGTGCCGCTCCCCACCATGATCGCGGTCACGCGACGCACCGACGCTACCGTCGATCTTGCCGCGCTCCGGGCGAAGCTGCAGCAGATCCTGCCCGACGCCCGGGTCGATGATCATGGCGACTGGGTCTCCGACGCGCTCGGCTTCCTGCGCTCGCTGCAGGCGCTGGCGGCGGCATTGAGCGCGCTGGCTTTGGGCGCAGCCGCACTCACGGTGATCTTCGTGACCCGCACCGGGCTTGCGACCCATCGCGGCGTCATCGAGGTGGTGCATTTGATCGGCGCACCCGATCGCTACATTGCCCGCCAGTTCCAGGCCCAGGCGCTGAAACTCGGGATCCTCGGCGGCGGGGTCGGCCTGGGCCTCGGCGCAGCAACCGTCATCGGCATCGATCGCCTGATCGATCTTGCGGTCGGCGGCGGCAGTCCCGGCCTTGTGGTCGACTTCCGCCTGCTGCCCTGGCAATGGGGCGTGCTGGTGGTTCTGCCGCTGGTCGTCGCGCTGATCGCGATGCTGACCGCGCGCATGACCGTGCTGCGCTCGCTGGCGCGGATGCCGTAGCCGCCATGGCCATCAGCAGGAACGGAACCCGGATCAACTTTCGCGAACCCGCGCAGCGGCGGCGCGGCTGGGGCGCGCGGTTTGCGAACCTGCTGCTGGGCCTGCTCGCGCTCTGGCTGATCGGCTTGCTCGCCTTCATGACGGCGATCCCGGTGCCCTCACCCAAGGTCGATACGACGACACGGACCGACGTCATCATTGTGCTGACCGGCGGCGGCGATCGCCTGGCCGAGGGTTTCCGCCTGCTGGACCAGGGCATGGCGAAGCGCCTCCTGATCTCCGGCGTGGCGCCGGGCGTCACCCTGGAGCAGCTGATCGACCGGCTCGGCGACCAGAGGAGCGTTGTGCCGAGCGCCGCCGAGCTCGCCTGCTGCGTCACCCTCGGCTATGCGGCGGAGAGCACGGCCGGCAATGCCACGGAGAGCGCGCAGTGGCTGCGGACCAACGGCGCCACCTCGGTGCGGCTGGTGACCGCCAATTACCACATGCTGCGGAGCCTGCTGGAGTTCCGCCGCACCCTGCCGGGAATCGCGGTGGTTCCGAATCCGGTCTTCCCGACCGAGGTCCGGGATCCCTATTGGTTCCTGAAGCCGCACACCGTGCTACTGATCGTCAACGAGTATCACAAGTATCTCTTCGCGCTCGGGCGGGCGCTGCCGGGGGAACTGCAACGATGGTCGTCTTGGTGGCCCGCAAGCAAGGGGTGACCGGCCCCGGAATGGTCTTGCGGTCCCTGTTCTTCAATCTCGCCTACGGTCTCTGGACCGGGGCGATGCATATCGTCTGCCTGCCGCTGCTGCTGGGGCCGGCACGCTGGACCCATGCGGCGGCGACGCTCTGGATCGATGTCACGCTCTGGCTGCTCAAGAACGTGGTCGGGCTCGACCACCGCATCGTCGGCGCGGAGAACCTGCCGGACCGGCCGGCAATCTTCGCAGCGAAGCACCAGTCGGCCTGGGAGACGCTGTTCCTTTCCCGCTATCTCAATTTCCCGGCCTTCATCCTGAAGCGGGAGCTGCTGCAGATCCCGCTCTTCGGCTGGTTCATCCGCAAGGCCGGGATGATCGCCGTCGATCGCTCCGCCGGCGCCAACGCCCTCCGCCAGATGTCGCGCCAGGCGAGCGAGGTCTTCGACCAGGGGCGCTCCATCCTGATCTTCCCCGAGGGCACCCGGGTCGCGCCCGGCGAGCATCGGCACTATCACCCCGGGGTCGCCGCGCTCTACACCCAGCTGAAGGTCCCGGTCGTCCCGGTGGCGCTCAACTCCGGCCTGTTCTGGGCCCGCAAAGCCTTCGTCAAGAAGCCCGGCACCATCGTCGTCGAGATCCTGCCGCCGATCCCACCTGGCCTCGACCGCAAGGGGCTGATGAAGGAGCTCGAAAGCCGCATCGAGACGGCTGCTGTGGCGCTCGCCCGGACCGCCGACAGCGGCTATCGCAAGCAGCGGTGAGTAACTCCGCCCACAGCCTGTGGACGAGTATTGCATTCATCGAAAGATAACTTAGATTCAATATGCTACCGCCGTGAACTCGGTGGATAGTTCAAGAATCGATTTCTAGAACTTTTAGCGAACTTTTGTGTTAGCCTTCACGGCTATTTTGCACCGAAGGACGATCACGCCTATGCCCCAAGTGGCCGCCATCTCCCAGCAGATCTGGGACATGAAATACCGCCTGAAAGGGCTGGACGGCGCCCCGGTCGACAAGACGATCGAGGACAGCTGGCGGCGCGTGGCGGAGGCCCTGGCGGAAGCCGAGCCGGAGGCGACTCGGGCCGAGATCGCAGGGCGATTCGCGGCGGCGATGGCGGACTTCAAGTTCCTGCCGGCGGGCCGGATCCTGGCCGG
>DATKNM010000342.1:0-11347 GCA_035541335.1 Binatia bacterium | reverse complement strand
GGCAGGCTCAAGGTCAAGGGCGGCTTCTTCGACTGCCGCTTGAACCCGGCGACCACCACATCGATGCGGTCGAAGGCGTCGGTCAGCACGGGGAGGAGGCGCTTCCCTTCGTCGGTCAGCTCGAGATTGGCCTTCCGGCGCAGCAGCGCCACGCCGAGGATATCCTCCAGGTTCTTCACCTGGCGGCTGACGGCACTCTGGGTGACCAGCAGCTCCTCGGCAGCGCGGGTGAAGCTCAAAGAGCGGGCCACCGCCTCGAAGGCGCGGAGCGCGTTCAGCGGCGGCAGGGAGCGGCGTTCCTTGGTGCGGCCCATCACAACGAAACAAGATCGAAGACGCCGCGACTGTAGCCAGCGCGGCGCCGAGCGGCAATCACCAAGACGGGTGCGAAGGCGGAGATCAGGCCGAGATCGCGCGGAGGGCGTATTTGCGGCCGTCGAAGATGTCCGCCGCGATCAGCTTCACGTCCTTCAGCCAGGCCACGACCTCGGCATCCTGGTCCGCAGGCTGGTCGGGGAGGCAGACCCTGGCCTGGTCGAGGCCGTCCGGCCGATAGCTGACGACCACGCCGGGCAGGGGCCGCAGCACGGTGTCCTTGAGGTTCTGGCTCGGCGGCAAAGCGAGGTCGAGCATGCTCGGCCGGTCATAGGCGATGAGGTCCAGGAGGACGCGCCCCAGGCGGTACATCGGCACGTTGCCGAGCTTCAGCGGTCCCTTCTGCCCGTCGATGACGATCAGCGGCGTCGCGGTCGAGCGCGCGTACATGTCGGGCGTGAAGTCGCCGAAACTCTTCGCCAGGAAACCGGATTCCACGTAGCCCGCGAACTGCTGGCCGAGGATCGGCAGATGGTCGCCGAACAGGATGATGATGGAATCCGGGTCCGACGCCTGGATGTGCGCCACCGCGTCCATCATCTCCTGCGACTTGTAGTGGACGGTGTTCACATAGGCCTGGACCTCGTCCACGTGCGACTTGGTCGAGATCACCTGCGGGCGGAACTTCGATGCGTCATAGGCCCAGTGGCCGTAGAAGGTGACGATGTAGTCGAACACCGGGCGCCCGTCCGCCGTGTTCGCCAGCTTCTCGCCGACCTGCGCGTGCAGCGACTTGTCGGAGAGGAACGGCCCGGCCATGTCGTCCTGGATGAAATCGGGCAGCGACCAGAAGGTCTCGAAGCCGAGCTTCTGATAGGCGACCTGCCGGTTCCAGAATCCCGGCGAGTTCGGATGCGACGCGACGGCGCGGTAGCCGATCTCGCGCAGCAGATGCGGCAGCGCCGGCACGTGGTCGTTGAAGCCTTCCTCGAACTTGACCGAGGCGCGGTCGAGCGGGAACCCGGTGAGGATCTCGAACTCGGCATTCGCCGTCTGCCCGGCGAAGGCCGGGGAGAGCGCGCGGGTGTAGCCGCTCGCCGCCCAGAGTTGCAGGAACCGCGGATCGATCGGCGACTGCGCCACGCCGGTCGCAGTCAGCGGCGACGGATCCCAGAAGGATTCCTCCAGCACCACATGGATGTTGCGCAGGCCGGACGACCCGAAGAGCGCGCTCGAGGCAGCGCGGGCGCCGGGCAGGGCGGCCATGCCGCCGAGGCCGAGCGCACCACCGGCCGCGATGCCGTTGAGGAGGCGACGGCGGCTCAGCATCACTGCACCCCCGGATCTGTCATCGACGGAAGTCCGGCCGCGGCACGGCGGCGGTCGATCGCTGCGTTGACGTCATCGGCCTTCGGCGGCGCCTGACGGGTCGCGACTGCGCGCAGCAACTCCTGCGTCAGGTGCACGGTGGCGCCCCGCCAGATGAAATTCTCGCGCTGGTCCCAGGGCGTGTTGCCCCAGAACTGATCCATGGCGTGATAGAGCGCCGGGCTCTCCGCGGCGGCGCCCGCCGGCAGGATGAAGAGCGCCGAGAGCGCCGTCTTCCGAAGGCGTCCGGTCAGCCGCAGGTTGAAGAGGAAGAGCGCGCCGATCGTGCCGAGCGGTACCGCAACGATCACCCAGCCCCAGGCACCGAGGATGCGGAACAGGGCCGAGACGCTGTAGATGTCGTCCGGCATGATCGGCCGGCCGAGATAGGCGATCTTGGCGGCGCTGCCGATATAGACGACGCCGACCAGCACGGTCAGCAGCAGCAGATAGGCCCAGATCCGTCGCGACGCCGCGAACAGCACGTAGGCGATCGCCGTCAGCAGCGCGAAGTCGTAGGGCATGCGCTCCCAGACGATCTGGACGTCGAACACCCAGCGGCAGACGCTGTAGACGGCGGCATAGAGCGCAATACTCGCGGCGAGCGGAGTGAGCCAGCGCAGCACGGTTTGCGCGTTTAGGCGCCGACGCTTCGCGCGTCCGCTCAAACCCGGCCTGTCCGATGCAAAAGAGTTCAATCGCATGTCTCGTTTCCCGGGCGCTGCTCACCGGAGCGCTTCTCGGGACTCCCCGCCGGCTTCCGGCGCTCAGGCATCTCCTCAAGCCCGTCGCCGGCCTCTGCCCACAGGAGCCTGGATTAAGACAAATTCACACATTTGTCACGGGTTCCGCTGCACGCCTGTCAACAATTGAACGTGAGGCCGCGCGTCGATCCTGCGCCTTTCGCGCCTGCAAAAATCACCGCCTCGCGCGGCTGTGAACAGGCGGGTCCGGGGCCGTTCTCCGTCTTCCATTCCCCGTCTTCCATTCCCCGCTTCCCTCCTTTGCTTCGGCAAATGATGTCTTTTGATAGCTTGCAAGCATTGTGATATGATGCATGACGGCCAATCGGTGGTGGCCGACTCCTGGGGAGCGATCCATCGTGAGCAAGCGACCGACCATTCCCGACCTCGCCCGGGCGGCGGGCGTCAGCGTCGCCACTGTCGACCGGGTGCTGAACCGGCGCCTGCCGGTGCGCGAGGTGACGGTGGAGCGGGTGCTGGAAGCGGCCGAGGCGATCGGCTTCCACGCCGCTGGCCTGATTCGCCAGCGCCTGCGCGACGGCACGCCGTCCCGCACCTTCGGCTTCCTCCTGCAGGGCCGCGGCGACCGGTTCTATCAGGGCTTCGGCGAGGAGCTGGCGGCGGCAACCCGGGCGCGGAGCGACATCCGCGGCAAGCCGGTGGTGGAGTTCGTGGACGAGCTTTCGCCCGCAGTGATCGCCCAGCGCCTCAGCGATCTCGGCGCAAGGGTCGATGCTCTCGCCGTGGTCTCGGTCGACCATCCCCATGTCTCGTTGGCGATCGAGCGGCTGCGCGCCAGGGGCGTGCCGACCTTCGCCGTGATCTCCGACCTCACCGCCGACACTCGCGCCGCCTTCATCGGCCAGGACAGCCGCAAGGAAGGCCGCACCGCCGCCTGGATGATCGCGAACACCGCGTCCCGCAGGACGCCCAACGGGCCCAGCCCCAATGGACAGGGACCCAATGGACAGGGAAAGGTCGGGATCATCGTCGGAACCCACCGCTATCTCTGCCAGGAGACCGCCGAGATCTCGTTCCGCAGCTATTTTCGCGAACACGCCCCGGGCTTCCGGCTGCTCGAATCACTGGTGAACCTGGAAGATGCCCGCATCGCCCAGGAAGCGACCCGCGATCTGCTGGATCGCAACGCCGACCTCGTCGGGCTCTACATTTGCGGCGGCGGCATGGAGGGTGTGATCGACGCCGCACGCGAGGCGCGGGCGGAGGGGCTGCAGCACGAGCCGGTCGCCATCGTCTGCAACGAATTGAGCGACAAGACCCGCGACGCCCTGATCGACGGCATCCTCACGGCCGTGATCTCCACCCGGACCGGCCAGATCGCCGCCCGCACCGTCGAAGCCATGGCCGCCGCGATCGGCGACCCCGCCCAGCTCGCGCCGGCGCAGCCAACCCAGTTCCTGGTCCCGTTCGATCTCTACATCGCGGAAAACGTGTGAGTCTCGGCGCCAGGCTGGACGGTTCATTTTCTCCAAAGATCCAATCAAAACCCATCAAATAGGCGCGACACCGCCTGCAACGATCTGAGGGAAAACGAATGCAGCGGCAGTCCCCACGGACCGGAATTGCGCGCGCCGCACGCCGGTGGCAAATCGACGGTCACCCGTAACCGACTCACTTCCTTCGCAAAAATTGCGATCCGGCGGTTCTTGGCAGGCCGTCGCGTAGCATGCCAACGCCCTGCTTCGCGCTTCGCGCGGCGAAATCATCCCTCGAACCCCGAATGTTATAGCGGAAACCCACTTGGGGCCCGGATTGCAACCTGGGCGGTCAGGCAGGGAGACGACATGTCCACCATCCTCGGGACGGCGTCGAAGGACGTTCTCGTCGGCACGGCGTTCAATGACCTCATCGATGGCCTCGCCGGCGCCGATCACATGATCGGCGGCGCCGGCGGCGACATCTACATCGTCGATAATGCGGGCGATGTCGTCATAGAGGGGGTGAACCAGGGTTACGACATCGTCGATGCCTCGGTCTCGATCGTGCTCGGCGCCAATATCGAGCAGGTCAACCTGCTCGGCGCCGGCGCCCTCAACGCCACCGGCAACAGCATCGACAATCACCTCAACGGCAATCTGGCCGACAACACGCTGAAGGGCGCCGGCGGGAACGACACGCTCTCGGGCTACGACGGCAACGACACCCTGATCGGCGGCGCGGGCAACGACACCCTGGTCGGCGGCAGCGGCGGCGACACGATGATCGGGGGCGCCGGCAACGATACCTATTTCGTCCAGGACGGGAACGACCAGGTGGTCGAATCCGCCAAGGGCGGCGTCGACACCATTGACGCCGTCTTCACATACACCCTCGCCAGCGCCGCCAATGTCGAGAACCTCGTGCTCGACACCAATGCCGGCGCGATCAACGGTCTCGGCAACGCGCTGAACAATGTCATCACCGGCAACGGCGCGGCCAACACGCTGCTGGGCGACGTCGGCAACGATGTCCTGCGCGGCAACGGCGGAGTCGATGCGCTGAGCGGCGGCGCCGGCAACGACACGCTCGACGGCGGCGCCGGCGCCGACTTCATGGCCGGCAATGCCGGCAACGACACCTATTATGTCGATGACGCGAACGACATCGTGGCAGAGAGCCTCGGCGAGGGCATCGACACCGTCATCACCAGCATCGAATACGACATCAACCATCCGCTCGATTCCAACGTCGAGAACCTGATCCTGGCGGGCAGCGTCGTCAACGGCCTCGGCAACAACCTCGACAACACGATTACCGGCAACGGCGCCGACAACAATCTCACCGGCGCCGGCGGCAACGACGTGCTCATCGGCGGAGCGGGCTCGGACACGCTCGACGGCGGCACCGGCAAGGACGTGATGATCGGCGGCCTCGGCGACGACGACTATTATGTCGACAACGCTGGCGACAAGATCGTGGAGAAGGCCGGCCAGGGCGGCGACCTCGTCTATTGCAGCATCTCCAGCTACACGCTCGGCGCCAATGTCGAGGTGCTGATCTTCAACGGCGCACCCGGCAACGTGACTGGCACCGGCAACGCCCTCGACAACTTCATCCAGGCGGGCCTCGGCGACGACAAGATCAACGGAGGTGCCGGCAACGACGCGCTCTACGGCAACAGCGGCGACGACACGGTCGTCGGCGGTGCCGGCAATGACAACGTCAACGGCAACGGCGGCAACGACGTGCTGTCCGGCGGCGCTGGCAATGACACGCTGGATGGCGGCGCCGGCACGGACCAGATGGCGGGCGGCGCCGGCGACGACACCTACTTCATCGACACGGCCTCCGACGTCGTGACCGAGGGCAAGAACCAGGGCCACGACACGATCTTCAGCGCGACCAGCCTGGACTTGACAGTCCACGGAGCCAATGTCGAGGATCTGGTGCTGACCGGCGGGGCGGTCAACGGATACGGCAATGCGCTTGCCAACCACATCACCGGCAATGTCGGCGACAACACGCTCAAAGGCGACGCCGGCAACGATGTGCTGGATGGTGGCGGCGGGTTCGACACCCTGATCGGCGGCGACGGCAACGACACTTACATCGTCGACACCACCACCGACACCATCACCGAGCAGGCCGGCGGCGGCATCGACACCGTCATGAGCTCGGTCAATTTCGATCTTTCGAGCAACCCGCTCAACGTCGAGAACCTGACCCTGACCGGCACCGCCATCAACGGAACCGGCAACGACGGCGTCAACGTTCTCATCGGCAACGCCATCGGCAACGGGCTGGACGGCGGCAAGAGCGACGACACGCTGATCGGCGCGGGCGGCGACGATTTCCTGGACGGCGAGGCCGGCAACGACGTCATGATCGGCGGCCTCGGCGACGATACCTATTACGTGGACAGTTCCGGCGACAAGGTGGTCGAGCTGGCGAACCAGGGCAACGACACGGTCTTCGCCTATATCAACAGCTACGCGATGACCGCCAATGTCGAGAACCTGGATTTCAGCGGCGTCTCCGGCGCGGTCACCGGCACCGGCAACGCCCGGGACAACAGCATCGTCGGCACGGATAACAGCGACGACAAGCTCTCCGGCGGTGCCGGCAACGATTTCATCAACGGCTATAACGGAAATGACTGGTTGATCGGCGGCACCGGCAACGACGATCTCACCGGTGGTGGCGGAACCGACAAGCTCGACGGCGGCGCAGGCAACGACACGCTCGACGGTGGCAGCGGCGCCGACACCCTGATCGGCGGTGCCGGCGACGATTACCTCTATGTCGACAATGCCGGCGACGTGGTGATCGAGGCGGCGAAGCAGGGAACGGATACGGTCCTCTCGATCATCGATTATACGCTCGGGGCGAACGTCGAGAACCTGCGGCTCGGCGGCACCGCCAGCCACGGCACCGGCAACGCACTCAACAATGAGATCTACGCCTATCAAAACATCGCCAGCACGCTTTCCGGTCTCGACGGCAACGACACGCTCTACGGCGACAGCGCCGCCGATACTCTCGACGGCGGCAAGGGCAATGACACGCTCTATGGCGGTGCCGGCGCGGACCATATGACCGGCGGGGCCGGCAACGACACGTACTATGTCGACAATTACGGCGACGGCGTCACCGAGGCCCCCAACGGCGGCATCGATACCGTCATCACCTCGGTGGACTTCGACAGCCTCCATGCGCTCGGCGCGAACATCGAGAACCTGATCCTCGACATCAACGCCTCGACCGGAACCGGGAACGCCTCGGACAACGTCATCTCGGCCGCTCAGTTCAGCGCCGG
Organism: Binatia bacterium; assembly: GCA_035541335.1. Taxonomy (GTDB): domain Bacteria; phylum Pseudomonadota; class Alphaproteobacteria; order Dongiales; family Dongiaceae; genus Dongia. The sequence goes on along the minus strand of DATKNM010000342.1, from coordinate 4,165 downwards.
CAGCTGGCTCTACGGCCTGGGCGGCAACGACACGCTGATCGGCGGCGCCGGCCACGACCAGCTCGACGGCGGCACCGGCGCCGACAAGATGATCGGCGGTGCCGGCGACGATCTCTACTTCGTGGACGATGCCGGCGACAAGGTCATCGAGTCAGCCAACGGCGGCAACGACGAAGTGGACTCCTCCGTCACCTACACCCTCGCCGCCAACGTGGAGTCCCTGTACCTGCTCGGCGCCGCCGACCTCAACGGCACCGGCAATGCGGGCAACAACACGGTCTTCGGCAATACCGGGAAAAACACGCTCGCCGGCGGCGCCGGCGATGACCAGGTGTTCGGCGATGTCGGCAACGACACGCTGTCGGGTGGCGCCGGCAACGACTATCTGAACGGCGGCGCCGGAGCCGATAAGATGGCGGGCGGCACGGGCAACGACCTCTATGCGGTCGACGACCCGGGCGACATCGTCGTCGAGGGCAAGAACCAGGGCACCGACACGATCCTCAGCTCGATCACCTTCGATCTCTCGCTCCACGGCGCCAATGTCGAGAATCTGTACCTCGCCGGCGGCGCCGGCAACATCGGCGGGACCGGCAATGCCGCGAACAACGAGATCGACGGCAATTCCAGCGACAACGGCATCTCCGGGCAAGCCGGCGACGATCTGCTGAAGGGCGGCTCCGGAGACGACACGCTGGACGGCGGCGCCGGCAACGATGTGCTCGACGGCGGCGCCGGCCTTGATGCCATGACCGGCGGGGCGGGCAACGACACCTACGTCATCGACAATGCCGGCGACACGGTAACCGAGCTTGCCGGCGGCGGCATCGATACCATCCTTTGCGCCGGCGGCATGGTGATCGATCTCCAGGTCCTCTCGACGAACGTCGAGAATATCACCTTCACCGGCGCCGGCGGGGTCGGCTTCGGCAACGACCTCGGCAACGTGATTACCGGCGGCACCGGGGGCGAGACCCTGAACGGCAAGAACGGCAACGACGTCGTTTACGGCAACGACGGCGACGACCTGATCAGCGGCGGCGCCGGCAACGACGTGCTCTACGGCGGCAACGGCAACGACAATATGGACGGCGGCACCGAGAACGACGTCCTTAACGGCGGCGCCGGCAACGACACGCTGACCGGCTATTGGGGTGACGACAAGCTGGTCGGCGGTGACGGCAACGACTCACTCGACGGCGGGCTCGGCAACGACGTCTTGATCGGCGGCAAGGGCGACGACACCTACTACGTGGACAGTGCCGGCGACAAGGTCACCGAACTCGCGGGTCAAGGCCACGACACGGTCTATTCCTCCTACTTTCACTATGTGCTCGGCGCCAATGTCGAGGACCTGGTGTTCAACGACAGTGCCGGCGCCTCGATCGGCACCGGCAACGCCCTCGACAATCTCATCATCGGCACCAATACCGGCGACGACACGCTCTCCGGCGGCGCTGGCAACGATACCCTCAGCGGCGGCGCCGGCGCCGACACCATGACGGGCGGCACCGGCAACGACATCTACATCGTGGACAACGCCAACGACCATGTGATCGAGCAGCCCAACCAGGGCCACGATACGATCGAGAGCTTCATCACCGTCGATCTCTCGGTCCAGGGCAAGAACGTCGAGGATCTGGTGCTGATCGGGACCAACCTCGACGGTACGGGTAACGCCCTCGACAACGTGATCAGCGGCACCAGTGGCATCAACCACCTCGACGGCGGCGCCGGCAACGACACGCTCCACGGCAATGACGGCAACGACTTCCTGATCGGCGGCGCCGGCAACGACGTGCTGGAAGGCGGGCTCGGCGCCGACACGCTGGACGGCGGCGCCGGGGCCGATGTCTTCCGCTACAGGCTCACCAACACCAGCGACCTCGGCCAGCTGGGCGGCGACACCATCAACAACTTCGAGACCGGCAAGGACAAGATCGACATCCACGATCTCTTCAGTGACTTCGACGTGCCGCTCGGGACCAATCCGTTCACGGCCGGATATCTCCAGCTGCAGCAGAGCGGCACCGACACGGTCGTCAAGTTCGACAGCGACGGCGGCGGCAACAACTACGTCACCCTCGCCACCGTGCACAACGCCAGCGTGGCCCAGACCGATCTGGTCTTCTAGCCGCGCTCGAACAGGGTGGAGAGCAGGATCGAGGAGGTGGTGCGGTTGACGCCCGGCATCTTGCCGATCCGGGTCAGCACCTCGTCGAGATGGGCGGAGGTCTGGGCGGTCAGCATCACGATGGCGTCGTGGGCGCCGGAGACGGTATAGGCCGCGGTCGCCTCGGGCAGGCCCTTGACCGCCGCCAGCGCCCGGTCCTGCAGCTTCGGGTCAAGGGTCAGCAGGACCTGGGCCGAGACCCCGCCCTTGTCGGCCTCATGGGCGAGGGTGAGGGTATAGCCCTGGATCACCCCGTCCCGCTCCAGCCGGCGCAGCCGCTCCTGGACGGCACTCCGCGATAGGCCCAGATTCCGCGCGAGAGCGGCGGTCGGCGTGCGGGCATTGGCCCGGAGCAGTGCGATCAGCTTCCGGTCGGTGTCGTCGAGGCTGCGTTTCGCCATGGGCAAACCGTCAATTCGCCGGTGGATCCCAGCTTTTCGCCTTTTCGCGCGCTTCAAGCAAGCCCGAGGTCGCGGATAGCCTGCGGCCTCGTCTTCACGATTTCACGATCCGCGTTTTAACGGGGGAGATATAGAGATGCAGCGCAAGGTCCTGGTTCTGGGTGCGGGCAAGATCGGCGGGGCGATCGTCGACCTGCTGCACGCCACGGGTGACTATCAGGTCACGTTGGCGGATGCCGACCCGGCCTTCCTGAAGCAGGCCGCCGGCGACCGCGCCAAAGCGTTGCAGATCGATGTCGGGGACCGCCAGGCTCTCCACAAGGCGATGGAGGGCCAGCAGGCTGTGCTCTCCGCCTTGCCGTTCTTCCTCAACCCCGGCGTCGCCGAGGCCTGTGCCGAAGCCGGTGCGCACTATTTCGACCTGACCGAGGATGTCGCCACCACCCGCGCCGTGCGCAAGGTCGCGGCGAAATCGAAGGTCGCCTTCGTGCCGCAATGCGGCCTCGCGCCCGGCTTCATCTCGATCGTCGCCCACCATCTCGCGAAGAAGTTCGACAGCCTGCGCCAGCTCCACATGCGGGTCGGCGCCCTGCCGCAATTCCCGGCGAACGCTCTCAAATACAATCTCACCTGGTCCACCGACGGTCTCATCAACGAGTACTGCAATCCCTGCGAGGCGATCCATGACGGACGCGCGGTGGAGATGATGCCGATGGAAGGCCTCGAGCACTTCTCCTTGGACGGTATCGACTATGAATGCTTCAACACCTCGGGCGGCCTCGGCACCCTCTGCGAGACCCTGGAGGGCAAGGTCGAGAGCCTCAACTACAAGACCGTACGCTATCCCGGCCATTGCGCGGTCATGAAGATGCTGCTGGAGGATCTGCGCCTCCGCAACCGCCGCGAGCTCCTGAAGGACATCATGGAGCAATCGCTCCCGATCACCCACCAGGACGTGGTGCTGATCTTCGTCACAGCCACCGGCATGCGCGAGGGCCGGCTCACCCAGGAGAGCTACGCGAAGAAGATCTACGCCAAGGAGATCGCCACAGGGCCCAAAGGGGGCAAGCTGATGAGCGCCATCCAGGTGACCACCGCCGCCGGCATCTGCGCCATGGTCGATCTCCACTTCGACGGTCGGCTGCCGAAGTCCGGCTTCGTCCGCCAGGAAATGTGCGACCTCGACCACTTCCTCGGAAACCGCTTCGGCCGGCACTACGAATAAGAGCTGAATCTAAGGCGCTGCCTTCAGCAGCTCCGCCAGCAGCTCGTAGCAGAGCACGGCCTCGCCGCGGTCGGCGTTGTAGAACGCTTTCGGCTCGCCGCATTGGGTGAGCAGCGCCGTCATCGGCCGCGGCATGGCGAGTGTCGCGTTGAGGCCGTCGGTCAGCACCTGGAAGAGGCCGTTCTTCTGCATCGCATCGGCGATCGCCTGGTCGGCATCGTCCAAGGCCGGTGCAAAGGCGAGGCGCAGCACCGGCTCGCCTTCGAAAGGCGCGCCCTCCGGGGCCGCGCGCACCGGCACAGGCGCACCCGGCAGTTTGCGGAACGGAAGCAGCCAGGCCGTCCACTTCTTCGCCGCATCCTGATA
>DATKNM010000341.1:0-2807 GCA_035541335.1 Binatia bacterium | reverse complement strand
CGACCGCGAGACTGTCACCTCGCTGGGCGTGATCGGCGTCGTCTCCAAGACCCGCTTCAACAGGATATGGGCGACGCTCCAGAGCAGTGGGATGCCGAGCGCGAACAGCGACCACCAGGAGATGCCGGAGACAAGCAGCGTGCCCGCGGTGGTGAGGTAGTAGAGCGCGCCGATCATCACCAGGGTGCAGAGCAGCTCCGCCGCGGACTTGCGCTTGCCGAGGAACAGGGTCTCCCAGAGAATCGCGAACAGCGGATAGGCCTGGAGCGCCAAGACCATGCTGATCGCGCCGGCCTTCTCGGCGGCGACGACGTACATGTAGGTCGCGAGCCCGAACATCGCCCCGGTGGCAAGCGCAATCACCGCGGTTCGGCCGCCCGTCTTGGTGCCAGAGTGCGCCGACGGACGCCGCCCACGCCGGCGACGCTCGATGAAGGACGGCGGCAGAGCGGCGAGAAGCTGCCAGGCGGTCAGCCAGACCGCGAAGTCGAGCCCGCTTGATCCAGCCGGCCGGGCATTCGACAGAACGGGCATGGCGCCGAGGAGGAGCAGGCAGAGGAAGGCAAGAACGACGCCGGTGCGGGATGACTTGCTCATGGCTGTCGCGGCGTCGTGGGTCTCTCTTCCTCCCCTTTCTCATATCCGCGGGGCGGCAGGGCGGCAACCGAAGCATTGTCGCCTGACAATCGGTCAGCGGCGCCGGCCACGCATCCCCGCGGCCAGGTCGAGGACCAGAGCCGCCGCCATCGCCGCGGCGCCGAGCGCGAACAGGATCCGAGCGTCGCCGCCACTCCGCGCGAAGAGATAGGACATGCCGTAGGCGGAGACCGCCTGCAGCACGGCGAAGCTGGTGGTGGCGCGGCTCCAGGCCTCGCGTTGCTTCGCCGGCGCTTGGGGGATGAGCTCATGCACCCGCCCCAACACCATGGGCACGATGCCCGGTGTGAAGGCGCCGACCACCAGGCTGGAGACGATCAGTCCCGCCGTGCCGAAGCCGAGAAGCGGAAGCGCCACGGCGACTGCCTGCACGATATAGGCGAGGCGCAGAGCGCGGCCGAAGCCGACCCGGTCGCCGACATGGCCGCCGACCAAGGGTCCGATGACTGCGCCGATGCCGAACAACACCCAGTATTCCGCGCCGACGGCGAGCCCCTGGCCGAGACCGCGGGCGACGTAGTCCACCAGGAAGATCATGTGCGGCACCAGGCCGAAGGCGTTGAGCCCGTACTCGGCATAGAGCGCGCGCAGGCCCAGGCTGGGATGCGCGTGGTACGCCGCGTGATGCGCGGCCGCCGCCGGCGCCGCATGCTTCGGCCAGCCGCCCCAGGCAACGACGGTCAGGATCAGCGCCAGCACGCCGAGGCCGAGCCAGGTCTCGCTCAAGCCCTGCCGCAGGAGCAGCGGCACCAGAGTGCCGGACGCAGCAATGCCGAGCCCGACGCCCATGAAGATGGCGCCGCTGACGATGCCGCGCCGCGCCGGCGCCACATGCGGCAGGATCGAGGTCGCCGCCAGCACCATGATCGCGCCGCCGGCGAGCCCGGCCAGGAAGCGCCAGGCGAAGAACCAGGCGAAATCGACCGGCCAGGCCGAGGCGAAGAAGGCGGCGGTCGCGAGCAGCATCATCGCGCGTAGGACTTTCGCGGTCGGAATCCGCGCCGCCAGCGGTGCGCCCAGCAAGGCACCGGCGAGATAGCCCGCCAGGTTGGCGGCGCCGAGATAGGCCGCCTCCGACGGTGCGAACCATTGGGCCGCGACGATCGCCGGCAGGAGCGGCGTGTAGGCAAAGCGCGCGAGGCCGATCCCGACCAGGCTCCCGGCGAGCCCGGAGACGGTGGCACGCCAAGCACTCGGCTTGGAATGCTCGGAAAGCCGGTCGGCCAGGCCGGACATGACATCCTCCATCCGCGCATCAATCGTAGAAACTTGGGGGAACCGGGCGCCGCCGCGCGGAAGCGGCGCCCGAGGCCTTGGCGCTAGGTCTTCTTCTGCGCGAGGCGCTTGCGGAATTCCGGGACCGGCAGCCCGCCCCAGCCCCAGTTCTCCAGCGGCACCTCCTCGATGACGACGAAGGTGGAATCCAGCGGCTTGCCGAGGACGTCGAGGAGGAGCTGGCTCGCACCCGCGATCAGCTTCGCCTTTTCCTCGGCGGTGACGGAATCGCGGCCGGGGCCGGACCCTTCCTTGGTGACCTGGATCGTGACGATCGGCATGGCAGTGTCCTTTCCTGGGCTGCGGCGGCGTCAGGAACCGGCGACCTGGCCGCCATCGACGTGCAGGATCTCGCCGGTGACGAAGCCGGCGGATTCGAGGTAGAGCACCGCATCGACGATGTCGCGGACCTCGCCCATGCGCTGCATGGGATGCAACCCCGCCAGGAACTCATGAGTCTCCGGTGCGTGCATCGGCGTCTTGATGATGCCGGGCGAGACCGCGTTCACACGGACACCCTTGGCCGCGTATTCGATCGCCAGCGCCTTGGTCGCCGAATTGATGCCGCCCTTGGTCAGGTTGGCGAGTGCCGTCGGCACCTTGGACGTCGCGTGATCGGTCAGGCTGGTGGTGATGCTGACGATGTGGCCCGAGCCCTGCTTCAGCATCTCCTTCGCCGCACGCTGGGTGACGTGGAAGAAGCCGGCGAGGTTGGTCGCGATCTTCGCGTTGAAGTCTTCTTCCGTGTATTCGGTGAACGGCTTGCTGATGAAGATGCCGGCATTGTTGACCAGCGTATCCACGCGGCCGAACCGCGTCATCGCCGTGTCAACCACCGCGTCGGCGGTCTTGGGATCGCCGATATCGCCGGCGAC
>DATKNM010000340.1:0-17381 GCA_035541335.1 Binatia bacterium | reverse complement strand
ACGTAGCCGGTCTTCGGATAGCGCTGCACCCGCATGCCGTGGATCGAATGGGCGTTCGGGATCTCGATGATCTTGTCGGTCTTCATCACGTCGAGGCGGATCCGCGCGAGACGGGTGTTCGCCTTGTCGTTGATGAAGACATAGCGGCCGTCATAGGAGCCGTTGGTGACCGACGGCCGCGGATGGTGGCAGTCGCCGTTGAGGAAGGTCTTCATTCCGAGCTTGGCCAGGCGTTCCCTGGTCGCCGGCAGCAGGCCCTCGGTCATGATCTTGATGCTCTCGTTGGTCTGGCCCCAGCCGGTGGCCGAGCACCGGTTGAAGACCGGGATGCGCATCAGCTCGCGCATCGACGGGAGCCCGAGGATCCGGACCTCGCCGGTCTGGCCGCTGCTCCAGAAGCCGATGTAATCGTCGAGCTTGCCCGGCGGCACGGAAATCTCAGAGGCCTCGTCGGCCGCGGCGGTCTTCGGCGCCAGGGTCAAGCCGGCCGTGCCGCCGACGGCGACGCCGCCTGCGGTCGCTGCCGCCAGGGTGGACAGCGCAACGCCGCCACCCAGAAGGTCGCGCCGGCTGACGCCTTCTGTCGTTTCGGGTCTATCGATCTTCCTAGCCATGTATCTCTCCTATGGTTGGCTGGACGGGTTACGCGGTCGGCACCGTCGTCCTTGGTTCGACGGGTGGATTCGCTGCAGCGCGCGGCTTCGGGGCCGTTGCCCCGGGCATGTTGATGAAGTCCGGCACCGCACCTTGGGGCGGCCGTTTCTTGCCGCGCCCGGTCCGCTTCAGGATCAGCGGCGGGCACTTGTGGTCATCCCAGTAGGTGACCTGGCACTGCATGCAGTAGATGCATTCGTTGGGATTGATCTGGCCCAGGGGGTGGATCGCCTGCACCGTGCATTCCTTGGCGCAGAGCTGGCATTCGAAGCCGCACTGTTTGCGGCGCTTCAGCCACTCGAACATGCGCATCCGGCCCGGGATCGCGAGAGCCGCGCCCAGCGGGCAGAGATAGCGGCAGAAGAAGCGTTCGATGAACAGGCTGGCGCCAAGCATGGCCACGGCCCAGGCGACGAACGGCCAGTCGCGGGCGAAGCGCAGCATGATCGCGGTCTTGAACGGCTCCACCTCGGCGAATCGCTCCGCCATGGCGATCTCATAGAAGGAGAGGCCGAGCAGCGAGATGAAGATGATGTACTTGATCGGCCAGATGCGCTCGTGCCAGTGGAACGGGATGTTGACCTGGCGGATGCCGACCCACTTCGCGGCCCGATTGATCAGCTCCTGGGCCGCGCCGTAAGGGCAGAGCCAGCCGCAGAACGGGCCGCGGCCCCAGAACAGCAGCGAGACGGCGGTGCCGCACCAAAGGATGAAGATCAGCGGCTCCAGCAGGAATTGCTGCCAGGTGAAGCTGCCGGACAGCACGGCATTGACGAAGGTGAAGACGTTGACGACGGAGAGCTGCGCCTTGGCGTGGAAGCCGATCCAGACGAGGCTGAACAGCAGGTAGAACACGCGGAGCCCGGTGAACAGCCGGCCGTGCTTCACCAGGATGTCCTGGAAGAAGAAGATCAACGTCAGCACCACCAGCGACAGCGACAGGACGGCGATGTCGAGGGTGCGGCCGCGCCAGATCTGCTTCCAAAGCTCGTCATTGACCGGCGCCGCTTCTGCCGACTCGGCTGCCGGAGCCTGAGCGGCGGCCGGCTGGGGTGCCTGGACCGTGACGAAACGCGCCGGGAGATCGTAGGTCAGCGGGAAGCTGGTGAAGGCCTTCTCCGTGGGCCCGGTCGGCCGCTGCGCCAGCAGATCGAGCCGCCATTCCTCCGCCGGATTGAACTCGGTGCCGGCCGGAATGCGGAAGAGACCGATCTCCTTGAACGCCGGCACGCTTGCGGCGAGTCCGCCGATGCGCCGGTAATCGTGGTCCTTGAATAGGATGGTGGTCTGGCCCTGGGTCACCTGGAAGCGGTCGAAGATGCCACCGCGCACGAAGCCGGAACCGCGGAACGAGTAGTCGCCGTTCGACATCACCAGGATCGCCGACTCGCCCGCGGCGAGCCAGGAACCGAGGCGGGCATATTCATCGTCGCCCAGCAGGTTGCGACCGATCGATTCGATATTGGCGGGCGCGACGTAGAGATCGATGAAGTCCTCGGTGGGCACGCCGGCCTTGGCGTAGGGCTCGGGGCTGCCGACGCCGATCTTCTTGAAGGCGTCGTCGACCTCGCTGTTCAGCAGATGCAGGCGGCGGACCGAGCCATCACCGAGCAGGGTCTTCCAGTCGCTCTGCTGGAACGGGACCGCGGCGACCGTCTTCACGGCCGCGGCCGCAGCGTTTCCGGCGCTGGTGAAGCCGGCGAGGCCATAGGCATGCGCGACCTTGAGCGCGGCGCGGCTGACGCTGTCGTTGATGACGATCGCCGTCACCGTCGCCCCGGCGATGGCATCAACCTGCTGCTGGGACTTTTTCTGCGCCGCCTCGATGATGTTGCGGCCGATGAAGGAATCGACGAAGGCGGTCAGGTGCTCCGGCGGAATGCCGGCGAGCAGGATCGGCTCATGGTGCTCGATGACCTTGGCGCCGACGATCTTGCCGGACGAGTCCATGCCGACCAGCAGCCGCACCGGCTTTCCGGAATAGCCCGTATCGCTGGTCTCGAACACATAGCCCAGCACCGTGTCGCCCTTGTAGGCGGCCATCGCCGGCGGCGTGCCCTGCTTCGGGCCGAAATGATCGGCGCCGGGGAACACCTCCTCCGGCTTCACATCGACGAGATAGGCGCCGAAGCCCTTCGCCTCGGCCGGCACGGCCTGGAGCGCGGCGGCGAAGGCCAGCGCCAGGATCAGGACGACCCGCGCGATGGCGCGTCCGACAGATCGTTGGAATCGCATGACTTCGGGAATCGGCATGGCACCCCGTACCCTCATGCGGATGCTCCGGATGAGTGGGCGGACCCTAGGACGCCAAGGCGTCAGGAGCGTTGATTCACGTCAAAGCTTCTGCTCATTTATCGCTACACGATACTTTATGGCTGGGTGGTACTTTGCCGCTGCAACAGGATGTTCGGCGCGGGTTTTAAGAAATTGGTAACCATCCGCCATGCGAAGTGGACTACGTTGAGGCTGCTCTCGAAGGGGAAATCGGAGGAAAAGATGAAATTTTCGATTCTGCTTGCGACCGTCGGTACGATCGCCGTCGCCGGTGCGATGACTGCGTCGGCGGATTGCCCGACGCCGCAGGCCCTGAGCGCCTGCAAGGCCTGCCATGCGCTGGAGCCCGGCAAGCCGTCCCGTGTCACCGGACCGAACCTGGTCGGCGTCGTCGGACAGCCGGCGATGCATTCGGCCGACTTCAAGGGCTATTCCGAGGCCATGAAGGCGGCGCAGGCGAAGGGTCTGGTCTGGACCGACGACAACCTGATGGCCTATATCGCCGACCCCAAGGGCTTCCTGGACGGCATCGCCGGCCAGCCGCTGAAGAACGCCATGGCGTTCCAGCTGAAGGACGAAGCGAAGCGCAAGGCCGCGATCGACGGCCTGAAGACCATCGCCGCCTGCCAATAACGCGTCCCTGCCCCGCCGCTTGACGCGACATTTCGGAGCTCCATAGTTTCGCCGTCGAGGCGAGACTATGGAGCCCAGGATGAATTACCAGGCCCACTGCCATTGCGGCCGCGTCCGCTTCTCGTTCCGCTGCCCGGAGATCACGACGGCGGCGCGGTGCGATTGCTCGCTCTGCGTCCGCAGAGGCGCGGTGCTCTCCTCCACCTACATCCCCGCCGCCGACTTCACGCCGCACGACAACCCGGACGATCTCGGCGTCTATCTCTGGAACGAACGGGTGCTCTCCAACACCTTCTGCAAGAGCTGCGGGATCTTCGTCTATATCGGCGACGGCGAGAATGCCAAGGACGGCTATCGCGTCAATCTCGGCTGCGTCGAGGGCCTCGACCCCTTCACCCTGGAGATCCGGCGGATCGACGGAAAGTCGCTGCCGCTGGTGGGGCACTAGCCTCCGCGCATCCAATCGAGCGTCAGCCGAGATAGCCCGAAACGCGCGCCGCCGCGAGCGTGGTGACGACGACTTCCCGCTCGGCCGGCACCGACGGCGCAGGCCAGGCGATGCAACCGGGGACGGCAATGCCACGATCGCCGGACGGACCGGGTACGGCCGCCGTGCGGGTCTGGAACGGGTGCAGCCACCAGGAACGGAGGCCGCCCGGCCCCTGCTCCCCGATCACGCCCGGCGTGTCCGGAAGGTCGATCAGGCGAAATGCGCCAGGCGCACCGGTTCGTACCGGATCAGACGGCTCATCGAAGCCGAGCCCATCGAGCCCGTCGCCGCTTGCCTTGCGGATCGCCTCGACGGCGGTCCAGGCCTGGAACGGAGCGGCCTCGCCACCGCCGAAACTGGCACGCAGCGGAGCGTCCATGGCTTGGGCAACCAGCCGGTTCACCTCGTCCCTGAACCGCGCCTCCGGCAACTCGATGTCAATGCCGAGCGGCCCCTGAAGCGACCAGGCAATGGCGAGGCTGTCGCCGGTCCTGGCCTGGCTGAAGGCGAGCCGGCCGGGCAACTCGGGCTTTCCGGTCGGACTGCGGACCAGCGGCAGCGACCAGGGCGCGCAGCCGAGCGCATGGCCGAGCGTCCGCCGCAGCAATGCGCGGCCGAGCGTCCGCCGGGTCCGGGTCAGGAGGTCGCCGATCTTCGCAAGTTCAAGGCGCTCGCTGGATTCGAGGTGGGCTTCGGCGCGCTCCATGGTGGCGTCCGACACCGAACCAGGCAGGTGCACGAGCAGCAGGAAGACAGGCGCCGGCCGCCCCATGATGCGCTCTATCGCTGCGCGACGAGCAGGCCGCCACGATGGTGGGCCCGAGATCGCTCCCGAGATCGCTCCGGGCGCCGCATCGGCGAAGGCTCGGGAGTGTCCATCGGCTCAGGCATCTCGCGTTCGCCGACCGCAGGCTCCGCCGGCACGCCGCGAAACTGCGTTCCCTCGGTCAGACGCTCGGCCTTCATCGCCAGCGAAAGACTCTCCAACCGGGCGCCGTTGCCGATCGTACCTCCATAGAGGACGACGCAACGCGCACCGACGGAAGCGCCAGGCTCCAGACGCACGATTCCGCACTTCATGACCCGGTCCTCGAACAGATGCGTCTGCAGCGCCGTGGCTTCCCCCGTCTCGCAGTCATCCTCGAGGCATACCAGGTCGAATTCCGTGACAAAACTGGTGTCGAGGAAGACGTTGCGCCCGATCCGGCAGCCGAAACCACGCAGCAACGGCGCGAGCCACGGAGTTCCCGTGAGCCAGCCGAGCAGCACCGGCACCGCGATCGCCTCGTACCAGCCGGTGATCCACTGGGTGCGCCAGACAAAGTCGGTCCAGAGCGGCGCGACCCGAGGCCGGTAGCGCCCGACCACGGCCCATTTCGCCGCCATGCAGACCCCAACCAGCGCAAGCTGCAGCAGCACCGTCAGGATCAGGCTGAGGGTGAACCCCGTTCCGGAATCGCCTTGCCAGGATTCGACGAACTGGAACCATGCGGTATAGCTCAGCATCAGCAACGTCGGCGGTCCCCAGGCGCGCATGAGATCACAGGCGGTACGTCCGGCCTTCCGCCACAGCGGCGGCGCGAAGGTCAGGTCTTCGCCGGTGCTGCCGTCCCGCTCGCGCTTCGGCAGGTCGAAGGCCGGAACGCCGAGGCAATCGCTCATCACCAGCGCCTGCTCCGGATAGGAATGGGCCCCGAGCAAGGCACCGTCGGCGATGCTCGAACCGGCCGGCAGGACCGCACGATTTCCGACGAAGGCACGGTTGCCGATCGTGGTCGGCGCAATGTGCATGTGGCCATCGGCATGGTGCGGCACGCCCACCGCGGCAAGATCGGCAACGAAGCAGAATTCGCCCACGCGGAGCGAGGTCGGGTCGAAGTGGCTCACCGTCGAGAGCTCGGCGCCCTTCCCCACCGACACGCCGAAACCGCGCAGCAGCGAGGGCGTGAATACCGTGTCGTAGACCGCGTGCGAACCCATCTGATGCAGGGAGATCGCGCGATCGGCCAGCCACTTGCGGCAATAGTCCGCGCCGTCCAGCGGAATCGCCCGCGGCAGCGGTCGGCGCAGGCAGAGCCTGACCAGCAGGATCGTCACCAGGGCCAGGCTGATCGTCGAGACCACCCCGTTCACCGGCGCCAACCAGTAGAGGCTCGCTCCGGCCGGATTGAAGATGAAGGCTAACGCCGCCACGGGCAGGAAGGCGATCGTCGGCAAGAACAGCAGCAGGAGCAGCGGCTTCACGCCAGGGCTCGGAGTACGCCCGGTCGTCGGATGGGAGCGCTGGCGCGCGGCATCGGGCCGCGCCGGATTGCCGACATGCCGCCAGCCCATGCGGGTCTCATCCCCGTCCATCAAGGCGGATTGCGGCGCGAGCTCGGCCCAGGCCGCCAACTTGGCACCGGCCTGCATGACTGCACCGCAGCCGATCGTGGCGTCATACCCGACCACCACGGGAGCCAGGGTCAGCCAACCATCGCGAACCCGGTAGGGCAGCAACGCGCCGTCGGCATCGATATGCACGCGCGCGCCGATCTCGATCAGCTCCGGCACCGCCACGATCGCACTGGCGATCACGCCGTCGGGTCCGATCCGAGCGCCGAGCAGGCGAAGATACGCGCTCCACCAGCGATGGCCGGCGAGCAGGCGGGCGGGCGCCATCTGCAGCAGGCGACGCTTGATCCAGAATTTCAGATAGGTCCCGCCCCAGAGCGGATAGCGGCCCGGCCGCAACGGCCCGATCAGGAAACTCGCGGCCACCGGCAGCATGAGCCCGTCGATCAGCAGCCAGATCGGCATGAAGGCCGCCGCCGCCACGAACGAGACCAACGGCGAATAGGGGCTCAGCGCCCGCACCATCCACCACCCCGGCAGCGTGGCGAAGGCGACGACCAGCAACATGAAGCCGAGCTGTGCCAGACCGCAGGGCCAACGCCACAGCCGTGGCGCCGCCGGCGGCTCCGCGCGCAGGAGCTGCAGCGGCACTTCCTTCTGCTGTGCGCGGCAATGAGCGGCGAAGTCGCGAAGCCGCGGATGGCGATAGAGATCGGCGACCGAGACGTGGCCGATGCCGAGCTTCTGGCGCACGTTCGAGACGGTGACCGCGGCGGTCATCGAATGCCCACCGAGGTCGTTGAAGAAGTGCGCCTCCGCCGGAACGACGTCATTCTCCAGCACCTGCTGCCAGATCGCGCGGATCTGCTCGCCGAGCGCGCCGAGCGGCATGTCCGCTAGCTGGGAGCCGGCCGCCCGCAACCGGGTCCCGGTCGGGGTCGGCAGCCGCCGTCGATCGGTCTTGCCGTTGGGCAACTCCGGCCAGCTCTCGACCACGTCGAACAGGCTCGGCCGCAGGGCCGGATGGAGACGGTCGGCCAAGCGCTCGGCGACCCGCTGCCGCCATTCCGCCGTATCGGCATGTCCGGACCGCAGCCGGACATAGGCCGCAAGCTCCGGCAGGCGCTTCGGCGGCGCCCAGGCGACGACGGCGGCCTGGGCGATCGCCGGATCGCTCAGCAGCACGGATTCGATCTCGCCCGGCTCGATGCGCCGGCCGCGCAGTTTGATCTGGTCATCGGCACGGCCGAAATAGAGGAAGCGGCCATCGGCCATCCGGCTGACCAGGTCGCCCGTCCGATACATCCGGCCGCCGCCGTCGGGGTCGGGCAAAAAACGCGCGGCGGTCTGTTCAGGGCGATTGAGATAGCCGCGCGCCGCGACACCGCTGCCGGCGACGCAGAGTTCGCCGATCTCGCCATCGGGAAGCTCCTGAAGCTCGGCATTCCTGACCGAGAGCCGGAGATGCGGCAGAGCGTGGCCCAAGGTCACCGGCTCATCAGGCTTCAACTCGCCGATGGTCGCGGTGACGGTGATCTCGGTGGGGCCGTAGGCATTCAGCATGCGGATGCCGGGCTTGGCCCAGCGCATCACCAGTTCCGCCGGGCAGGCCTCGCCGCTGACCACCAGCTGGCGCAGCTCCGGCCAGGGCGCATGCAGGGTGGAGAGCACCGTCGGCACCGCGCAGAGAACCGAGATCCGGTTCTCGGCCAGGAACTGGTTCAGCTCCTCGCCGACCGGCTGCGGCGTGCGCTCGCTGGCGACCAGCGTCGCGCCGGCCGCCCAGGCCGGCCACAGCTCCTCGATGGCGAAGTCGAAGCTGAGGCTGACGCCCTGATAGACCCGATCGCGCGCCTCGACCGCATAGATCGGCAGCGCCGCCTCGATGAAGGCGCAAATATTGCCCTCGGTGATCGGAACGCCCTTCGGAAGGCCGGTGCTGCCCGAGGTGTAGAGCACGTAGCATTCGTCGCTCGGATTGTCTCCCAGGTTGGGCGCCGTGCCGGCGCGCCGGGCGGCGCGATCTATGTCGTCCTCGCTCCAGCAGGCGCCGCCCCAATCCTCCGGGCGTTCGCCGATCAGCAGGTCGAGGGCGGCATCTTCCGCCAGCCAACGGCGTCGCGCATCCGGCATGAGGTTGTCGATCGGCACGTAGCTCGCGCCCGACTTCTGGATGCCGAGCAGCGCCAGGTAGAGTGCCGCGCCGCGCGGGAGGGCAAGGCCGACGCGCCGGCCCGGCCCCAGCCCGGCGTCATGCAGCGCGGCGGCGATGCCGTTTGCTGCATGGTCGAGCTCGGCATAGGTCCAGGTCTCGGTGGCGACTTCGAGGGCGACGCGATCCGGATATCGCGCGACGCTGGCATCGAACCAGCGGATCAACCGGCGGGGAGCGATCATGATGGAGACTCGTCAGACCGCCCTCAGATGCGGATGCTTCGGTTCGGCCATACAGGCCGCGGCCGATACCGCGTCGCGCAGGATGCCCAGCCCCTGGGACAAGTCCTCATCCGAGATGGTGAGCGGCGGCAGCAGCTTCACGACCTCGTCGCTCGGGCCACAGGTCTCGATGACGAGTCCATGCGCGAAGGCGACCCGCATCGTCGCGTCGGCGAGCCTCGGATCGTCGAAGGCGAGACCTTGCATCATGCCCCGCCCCTTGACCCGCGTGCCCGGCACCAGGCCGGCGATCTTCTCCAGCGCCGTGCGGATCGCGGTTTCCTTGGCGCGGATTTCCGATTGGAAGCGGTCGTCGGCCCAATAGGCCGTGAGCGCCGCCGCCGCCGTCACGAAGGCAAGGTTGTTGCCGCGGAACGTGCCGTTGTGCTCGCCCGGCGCCCAGACGTCGAGCTCCGGCTTCAGCAGCACCAATGACATCGGCAGGCCGAAGCCGCTCAGCGACTTCGACAGACAGACGATGTCGGGCGCCGCCCCCAAGGGCTCGAAGCTGAAGAAGCTCCCGGTGCGCCCGCAGCCGGCCTGGATGTCATCGACGATAACCAGTGCGCCGATCTCGCGCGCGAAGGCCAGGAGTTGCTGGTACCACCGGGCCGAGAGCGCATTGAGACCGCCCTCGCCCTGCACGGTCTCCACGATGAAGGCCGCCGGCGCGTCAAGGCCGCCGCTGGGATCGGTCAGCCATTGCCGGATCTGGCGCATGGTATCGACGCCGTCGCCGAAATAGCCGTCATAGGGCAGCCGGATCACGTCCTGCAGCGGCGTATGCGCGCCGGTGCGCTTGGAGCCGTTCGCGGTCGCCGCCAGCGCGCCCAGGGAGACGCCGTGGAACGCGTTGGTGAAGGCGGCGATGGTGGTGCGCCCGGTCGCCTTGCGCGCCAGCTTCATGGCGGCTTCGACCGCATTGGTGCCGGTCGGGCCGACGAACTGCAGCTTGTAGTCCAGGCGCCGCGGCTTCAGCACGTGGCTCTCGAACGCCTCGATGAAGCCGCGCTTCGCCGTGGTCCAGAGATCGAGCGAGGTGACGACTCCCTCCTCGGCGATATAGGCCATGAGCGCGTCGCTGAGCTTCGGGTTGTTGTGCCCGTAGTTGAGGGCGCCGGCGCAGGCGAGGAAGTCGAGATAGCGGCCGCCGTTCTCGTCATAGAGATGGCTGCCGCTGGCGCGGCGGAACACGGTCGGATATTGCCGGGAATAGACCCGGACTTCGGATTCCAGGCGCAGGAAGGGTTCGCTAGACATGATTGGGACGGGTCCGTTGCTTTGCTGAGCGCAGCTGTCAGCCACGATTCCGTCGTGGCAGCGCTCGCCGAGGTTCAGGCGGTGCGGCGGCGATCGCCGCATCCGGCGGCGCATGCACCGCGAGGGATGCACCGCAAGCAACGGGCGCGAAGCCCGGATTCAGCCATGACAAGACAGGGGCCCCCACCCGGAACCCGTCAGCACGGATCATCTCTCGGTCCCCCCGAATTTGCCGAGCGCCCCCGCGCTCGATGGACCGAAACGAACCTTACCAGTTTATGACAGAACCGTGGAAGTTCGACCTGCGCAAACAGTGATCGCGATCACCGAACGGCGCTGTCTCGTCCATCGAGAGGCAAATTGCACAAAGGATT
Organism: Binatia bacterium; assembly: GCA_035541335.1. Classification (GTDB taxonomy): domain Bacteria; phylum Pseudomonadota; class Alphaproteobacteria; order Dongiales; family Dongiaceae; genus Dongia. The sequence continues at coordinate 6,926 of DATKNM010000340.1, read as the reverse complement.
GACTTCGCGCGATTCTTCGACGAGCCGCTTATCCGGCTGTGTATGCAGCAAGGAGTGGCCGAGCGCCGCGCCACCGATCGGGAGGGCCGAACCCAACGGTGCCGACAGCTGTCAGGCGGCCGGACAGGCGAGGTTGGGGCCGGCGACGGCTAGAGACGAACCGGACCCGTCCGCACATAGCGCCAGACCCTGCTCGTCGTCCTGCAGCTGGCCGGGCGAGCGATCCAGTATCCCGAGAGCGCCGGTCCCGGCGCAGGCTGATAGAAGGGCGCATCCGGCAAGGCATAGTGCCGTTCGCGCCCGGAGACGCGGCTTCTTCCGCCGCGCGGTTTCGAATTCCACAACGAACGCTCCTTTGATTGTCGACGACGTGCCTTAGCGTCAGTGCGTCGCCAATGCCGCCGCGAACACGACGGTCATGGCGAGGACAGCGCAACTCGCCACGACGAGACGAATCTTCGCGATGGACTTCACGAGCCTCGGCCGCGGCCGATCCGGCGTCGGACGTTCCAGCGCGGTGATGTCCGGCTCCATCCGGTAGAGGACCAGCCTCTCCTTGAAGACTTCGTAGGGCTGCATGGTAGCGACTCCCGTATCCACAGCGCCCGACGCCGAAGCGGCGCGGGCACGATGCATGACCGGAAATCTGGGATGGCGGCGCGTATGGATTCAATCGCGAACGGCGCTGCGGCTCATAAGGACGGCATAAGGAATGCCGTTCGTTTTTCCGGGCGCCGGCAACGTCTTTACGCGGCGCATATGAGCGCGCCGGACATTCGCCGTCGAATGTTTATGCGGGACCGGCCAGCTTGTTGATCGACCGGCGCGAATTCCGGGTCTTCTCGCGAGGCATCATGTCAGTGGTTTCGATGATGGATGGCGGCCGGCGGAGATCGCGGGCGTCGGCTGGGGCTGGGGCGCTCCCGATCCGCTGCAGCCTGTTCGGCCCGGGACGGGAGGACTGGAATCGCGGGCTGCGCGAGCTCAGAGCCACGATCCTGCACGTGGGAGAGCTGCGCCGGATGGCCGACGGTGCGATCGTTCTCCACGGAATCCCGTCCGTGGATCTGCGGCTCGATCGCGTCCAGATCGATCGCATTCTGAAACACGGACTTCGAATCCCGTCCGGGGAATTCGAGATCGAGATTGAAGCGGCATCTTTCGCAAGAGCGCTGTCGAGCCTGCCGGGGACGGGTCGTGTCCTGCCGTTTCCACCGCGAGCGCGTCTATGAAGTCGAGAGTTGATTCAGATCAAAGTCCTATTTCTGGTCCTGTGTTAGACAGGAAATAGGACATTAATCTCTAATTAATAGGCCCTTCGTAGCATGTGGGGACCCTGGACAGGGCCAGGGGCGTCATGGAAAGCGGATGTCGATGTATTCTAGAGCGCTCAGCCGGCGGCCAGATCCATGCCGCCCGGCGGACCGGGGGTCGTTCCTCACACTGCCCGGTCGCGGTTCCAGCGCCAACCCCTACGCAAAACCGTCGACTTCGCTGAATCGCCCGTGAGCCGCGTGCGCAAGATTCTGATCGGCCTGGTACTGCTCGGCCTTGCCGGCTTGGCCGGGTTCTGGATCCTCACCGCTCCCCTCACCTGGGAAATCCTGCACGCCCGGCGCGACTCTCCGAGCGACAAGGCGGCCAACCTCGACAATGGCCGAGCAATGTTCCTCGCCGCCGGTTGCGCCACGTGTCACGCCACGCCCGGACAGAGCGACGAGACGAAGCTCGGCGGCGGCGGCGCGCTGCCTTCCGATTTCGGCATCTTCTTCATGCCCAACGTCTCGCCCGATCCCGACGACGGAATCGGGCGCTGGAGCGAGCAGCAATTCATCACCGCGATGCGCGAAGGCGTGCTGCCCGACGGCCGGCACGCTTATCCCGCCTATCCCTATACGTCCTATCAGCGGATGACCGGGGACGACCTCAAGGATCTGTTCGCCTATCTGAGGACGCTACCGCCGGTCAAAGGCAAGGTGCGCGACAACGACCTGCCCTTCCCGTTCTCGATGCGACGCGGCATCGGCATGTGGAAGCTCGTCTTCCTGGACGGCCAACCGCTCACCCCGGATCCGAGCAAGGGCGATGCCTGGAATCGCGGGCGATACCTGGTGGAAGGCCCGATGCATTGCGCCGAGTGCCACTCCCCGCGCAATGCCGCAGGCGTGATCCCGAGCGGCATGCGCTTCGCCGGCGGACCCGACCCTGAAGGCTCGGGCGGCTGGCTCCCCAATCTCACGAATGACGGCACCGGCCTTGCGTCCTGGACCGAGGCCGATCTCTCCCAATATCTGCTGACCGGCAAGAGCCCGCACGGCACCACCGCCGGCGGCTCGATGGGCCCGGTGGTCCGCAATGCCGCGCGGCTGACGCAGGCTGATCGCGACGCGATCGCGACTTACGTGAAGAGCCTCGCCCCCATCAAGAACGCCCCCGGTGCCTCGGTCGCGCAGGCGAAGACGGGCGCGAAGGTCAGCGCATCGAGCCGGGTTCTCGCCGCACTGGTCCAGGACGGCAGCGCGGAGGCCGCCACGTCCGAACTGCTGTTCACGACGACGACGATCAGTCTCTACCTGGACCGCCCCGCCGATAGCGCAAATGCCGGTCCGGGCGCCGGGAAGGTCCTGCCGGCGACCGCCCTCAAGGTGATCGCGCGGGACGGCAACTGGCTGCACGTCACCATCGAGGGTTGGCAACAGGCCGGCGCCGAACGTGCGATCTTTGCACTCCAGGGCAAGCGGATCATCACCGCGGCGATCACCCCCGACACCGCCAGCAAGCTGCAGCAGAAGAGCACCTTCGAGGATCCGGACACCGGGCTCACCTGGCATCAGGTCGAATTGACCGCCTGGGTCGAGAACAAGGGCATGCTGCCGAACGTGCAGAACCTCTGGGTCTACGGCTCGGATCTTTACGGACGGACCTGCGGCACCTGTCATGCCGCCAAGGCGAGCACCGACTACCTCGCCAACCAATGGCCCGGGACGGTCGGGGCAATGCGCCGCTTCACGTCGTTGGACGACGAGCAGGTTCGCTTCCTCGAGAAGTACCTCCAGTTCCACGCCAAGGACGTCAGCCAATCCGACCCGCAGGTGACTCAGTGATGCCGCAGGTCGCCGCCGTTCCGCATGAAGATGCCGGCCACTCGGATGTCGAGCGGCGTGCCGTGATTGCCGATTGGCTGGCCGCCGTGTTCCTACGCCCGCTGTCGATGGAGTTCATCGGATCGCTCGATACCGGCGCCGACGCGGCGATGCTCGATCTGCTCGACGGCGACGACGCATTCCGGCCCGGTGTCGCCTCGATGCGGGCGGCACTCGCCTCGGGCGGTGCGCATGCCGACCTGGAGCGGCGCCTTGCGACCGAATTCACGCTGCTGTTCGCGGGTGCCGGCGGACCGAATACCGTACCACCCTACGCCAGCGCCTATCTCAGCGAGCGTGGCTCGCTGTTCCAGGAAGCGACCGGCGAAATGGATGCGCTGTTGCGACGCCACGACCTGGCGGTCGGCGACGCGCTGCGGGAGCCGGCGGATCATCTGTCGATCGAATTGGCCATGCTGGCGCACCTTCGGCGCATGGGACCGAGGGGCGAGGCGGATGCGTCACGACTGCGCGTCCATCTTCTCGCCTGGACACCGGCGTTCTCCCGGCGGTGTGCCGATCTCGACCGCACGGGCTTCTACGCGGGCGCGGCTCTGTTGCTTGACGCGCTGCTCGCCGACGAGCCGGCGGACCATGCCCCCATTCGAATCATCGACCCCACGCTGTGCAAAACCTGAGGAGAGGCACATGTCCAATACACAGAACTCGCAACTCTGGTCGCCCCTGGGCCGCCGTGATTTCCTGAAGACCTCGGCCGCCGCAGGCGCCCTGGGGCTCGCGGCGACATCGATCTTGAGCAAGGGCGCTCGCGCGGCGGCACCCGACGGCGAGTTTCTCACGGGCTCGCATTGGGGCGCATTCCACGGCCAGGTCAAGGACGGACGGATCGTCGGCTACAAGCCCTGGGAACAGGACCCGGCGCCGACCAAGCAGCTCGCCGGCGTGATCGACTCGGTCTATTCCCCGAGCCGCATCAAATATCCGATGGTGCGGCGCGCCTTCCTGGAGAAAGGCCCCGGCACGGCGAACGAGACCCGCGGCAACGGCGACTTCGTGCGCGTCAGCTGGGACCAGGCCCTCGACCTCGTGGCCAAGGAACTGGTTCGCGTCGAGAAGACCTATGGTCCCGCCGGGACCTTCGCCGGCTCCTACGGCTGGATGAGCCCTGGCCGGCTCAACAACTGCCAGACCCTGTTGCGCCGCCTGATGAAGCTGAAGGGCGGCTTCGTGAATGCGTCGGGCGACTACTCGACCGGCGCCGCGCAGATCATCATGCCGCACGTGGTCGGCTCGATCGAAGTCTACGAGCAGCAGACCGTCTGGCCGGTGATCGCCGAATCCACCGACCTCATGGTGTTCTGGGGCGCCGACCCGCTGAACAACAGCCAGATCGCCTGGACGATCGCCGATCATGGTGCCTTCCCCGGTGTCGCCGCCTTGAAGAAGGCCGGCAAGAAGGTGATCTGCATCGATCCCCTGAAGACCGAGACCTGCAAGGAGCTCAATGCCGAGTGGATCACCTTGCGGCCGCAGACCGACGTGGCACTGATGCTCGGGATCGCCCACACCCTCTACACCGAGAAACTGCACGACGAGAAGTTCCTCGCGCAGTACACGACCGGCTTCGACAAATTCCTCCCCTACCTCACCGGCGACAGCGACAAGACGCCGAAGACCGCGGAATGGGCCTCGGCCATCTGCGGCGTTCCGGCGGACGTCATCAAGGATCTCGCGCACCGCTTCTCCAAGAACCGTACAATGTTGGCCGGCGGCTGGTCGATTCAACGCCAGCACCACGGCGAGCAGACGCACTGGATGATGGTGACGCTCGCCGCTATGCTGGGCCAGATCGGCCTCCCCGGAGGCGGGTTCGGCTTTAGCTATCACTACGCCAGCGGCGGCGCACCGTCCGCCACGACCCCGACGCTCGGCGCGATCACCGACGGCGGCGATGCGGTGAAGGGGCCGGCCTGGCTCACCAGCAGCGGCGCCGCCTCGATCCCCTGCTCGCGCGTCGTCGAAATGCTGGAGAATCCGGGCGGTGCGTTCGACTTCAACGGCACCAAGGACAAGTATCCGGACGTCAAGCTCGCCTATTGGGTGGGCGGCAACCCGTTCGCGCACCATCAGGACCGCAACCGCATGCTGAAGGCCTGGCAGAAGCTGGAGACCTTCATCGTGCATGACTTCCAGTGGACCGCGACGGCACGGCATGCCGACATCGTCCTGCCGGCGACGACGTCTTACGAGCGCAACGATATCGAGCATGTCGGCGACTACTCGGTCAGCCACATCCTGGCCATGAAGAAGCTCGTCGATCCGGTGTTCGAGGCGCGCAGCGACTACGATATCTTCGCCGCCCTCGCCGATCGCCTCGGCAAGAAGAAGGAGTTCACCGAGAACCGGTCCGAGATGGATTGGATCCGCAGCTTCTACGAGACGGCGCTCGCGGAGGCGAAGGGCCGCAACATCCCGATGCCGGATTTCGACACCTTCTGGAACGGCGACGGCTACGTGGCGTTCGAGATCAGCGACGACGCGAAGAAGTTCGTCCGCTATGCGAAGTTCCGCGACGACCCGACGCTGAACGCGCTGGGCACGCCGTCGGGCCTGATCGAGATCTATTCCAAGAACATCGAGAAGATGGGCTATGACGACTGTCCGGCGCATCCGACCTGGATGGAGCCGGTCGAGCGGCTGGGCGGTCCGGGTGCGAAGTTCCCGCTCCACATCGTCAGCAAGCATCCTCTCTCGCGGCTGCATTCCCAGCTCTGCGGCACCAAGCTGCGCGAGAGCTATGCCGTCGCCGGACGAGAACCCTGCCTGATCAACTCCAAGGATGCGGCGGCGCGGGGCATCAAGAACGGCGATGTGGTCCGGGTCTTCAACGATCGCGGCCAGATCCTCGCCGGCGCGGTCGTGACGGACGACATCAGCGAAGGTGCGGTCCGCGTCAGCGAAGGCGGCTGGTTCGATCCCGAGGATGCCGCGAAGCCCGGCAGCCTCTGCAAGTACGGCGACGTCAACAACCTCAGCTATGGCGGCGGCACCTCGAAGCTCGGCCAGGGCAATTGCGGGCATACCGCGATCGGCGACGTCGAGAAGTTCAAGGGCGAGGCACCGGCCGTGACCGTCTTCACGGCTCCGGCCTCGGCGGCGTAGGCTGAACGGCCTTCACGATCACATCAGGATGGAGAGACATATGTCGTTCTATGCAGATCGCCGAGACAATCGGCTCCGTGAGGTCCTGTCAAAGGGCCTGCTGATGGGCTTGGCCGGCGGGCTGGCCGAGGTGGTGTTCATCTGGGCCTATATGACCGGATCCGGCCGGGAGCCGGCGGCGGTCGCCCGCGCGGTGGCGGCGGCCGTCCATCTGGCCCCGTCGGCGCCGCTCGGCATCGCGGTCCATATGGCGCTTTCGCTGGCCCTCGGCATCGGCCTCGCAGCCGTCTGGGTCGACATGCGGAGCCCGCGGCCGAAGGCGCTCCAGGCCTACCTCTTCATGACCGCGGCGTTGATCGTGGTGTGGAGCTTCAACTTCCTCGTGCTCCTGCCGAGCCTCAGCCCGGCGTTTCTGGCCCTGCTGCCCTACCCGGTCACCTTCGCTTCAAAGCTCCTCTTCGGCCTGGCGGGATCGCCGGTGCTGCAGCGGTCCGGGAGCAAGCGGCTGGCCTTCGCCTATTCAGCCGCGGCCGAGAAGACCAAGACCGACTTCTGAGTCCTGAGCCCGCCCGTCCCCTCGCGGCGCGGCTCAAAGGCAAACGCCCGGCCAGATCGGCCGGGCGTCTTGCTTTGGAAGGATATGCGTGCGTGGGAGGTGTT
>DATKNM010000339.1:0-2602 GCA_035541335.1 Binatia bacterium | reverse complement strand
AGTGTCCCGGTCAATCCGCTCACGCCGGAGAGGCCGGTATTGGCGATGCCGTAGAGCGTCCCCGCCCCCGCCCCAATGCCGACCAGGACCGCAATCACATAGCGTAAACCTTTCATGCGCCGGTCCTCTCTTGGAGCCTCTGCCGGTTGCGAGTCGCTATGATACGGCCAGTGGAACGGGCCGGACAAGGCGGCTGTGCGACCGAATCCATCGCCATCAATACCTTTCCACCTTGAACCCGTCCGCCTGGAGCTTCGCGGGGACGCTGTCGGGGCCGACCAGGTGGCCGGCGCCGACGGCGACGAAGGCGGTGCCGGAGCCCTGCATCATGGTCTCGATGGTCTTCACCCAGGCGGTGTTGCGCTTCACGATGAAGCCCTCGTAGAAGCCCGGCGCCTCCTTGCGCATGTCGGCGAAGCCGATCTTCTCGATGGCTTTCGCATCGCCCTTGCGCCAAGCGGTCTCCAGGGCGTCGATCTGCTGGCTGCCGCGATCGAGCTCCTTCACCGTCGAGACCAGCATGTCCGCCGCGAAATCCTCCGGCAGACCGGAGATGAAGCCGAGCTGCTCGCTGGCGGTCTCGAAGGTCTTGATCGGCTTGCCGTCGGCCTCGGCCTCGTGCTGCAGCGTCACGTCGGCGCCCTGCCCCGGGTCGTAGCCGAGGTTCATGATCTGGGCCTGGCTCAGCGCCATGGTCGCGAGCCACGGGCGCATGTTGGCGAGGCGGTCGGCGGAGAGGCGATAGCGCTGCGCGACGGCGACGAGCTGCTTGTAGTCGGCGGGCTTCAGCTTCTCGGCCAAAGGGTGCTGACGGTCATAGCCGAAGTTGAGGACGTAAGTCTGGATCACCGCCGGATCGTCGACATTGGCCTCCATCCAATATTCGCCGCTGGACTTCAACGCCGCTTCGATCTTCGCCGAGCGCCAGTCCGTCTCCGGCTTCATCACATGGATGGTGCCGAGCAGGTAGACCGTGCTGTCGGCGTCCCGCACCACCCACATCGCCGGATCGCTGTGCGCCGCATGCGCTTCAATACCGAGCGGCGCAAGGCCGAGCAGAGCGGCAAGAAGAGCGCGAAACCGCATGGGTCAGCCGTTCTTGTGCATGGCCGCGGCGGCGTCGACCGACAGGCGGCGGATCTCGGGGCGGATCGCCGCCTTCTGCTTCGAGCGGAAGCTGAGGCGGAAGGCCCGCGGCGTCTGCTTGAACTGGGCGCGGAAGGCGCGGCTGAAGACCGCGGGATAGGAGAAGCCGCAGGCGACCGCCACCTCCTTGATGCTGAACTCCTCGTAGAAGAGGATGTTGCGCGCCGCCTGCAGGCGGATCCTGAGATAGAGCCGCATCGGCGTCTCGCCGAAGCTGCGGCGGCATTCGCGGACCACCGTGCGGCTGGAGACGCCGAGCTTGGCCGCGATCTCGTTGAGATCGAGCGGGAAGTCGAGGTTGCTCTCCATCACCGCGACGATCCGGTCGGAGAGCGCCTTCTTCGGCCCCGCCGCATCGCCGAGGCGCTGCCCCGCATGGGCCGGCCGCGGCGTATGGACGAGCGCATCGGCGACCTCGTTGGCAAGCGCCGGCCCATAGATGCGCCCGATCAGGTCGAGCATCATGTCGAGCGTGGCGATGCCGCCGGCACAGGCGAGACGCTTGCCGTCGATGAGATAGAGCTGGTTCCTGGTCTCGATCTCCGGGAAGCGCTCGTGGAAGGTCGATGTCGCCTCCCAGTGCAGCACGGTCTCGCGCTCGCCGATCAGACCGGCCTGGGCGAGGGCGAACGTCCCGGTGTCGACCGCGCCGACGGTGCCGCCAAAACGCGCGGCGGCGCGGAGCTGATTGAGCAGCTTTGCAGAGTTGCGCTGGGTCGGCAGGTTGCCTTCGAACAGCAGCGTGTACGTCGCGCGCGGCGCGGTTGCGAAGTCGCAATCCGCCGGCATCCACATACCGCTGCTGGCGCGGACCGGCTGCCCGTCCTCCGAGACGATGCGCCAGCGGACGAGCTCGCGGCCGCTGTTCTGATTGACGATGCGCAGGGCCTCGGTGGTGAGGATCAGCGCGTTGATCGGAAACTCCGGCTGCAGGATCAGATTGAACGAGGGCAGATCGTCCTCCGGCCCCGCTTCCATCGCCATTGGTTTCGCCGCCTTGGCCGCCATCTCCGCCGCTCCCTGTCCCCGAAGCCATTGGCCGTTTCGGCCTTGTCTGCCATCGTCAAGTATTGGTCACTTAAAATCAATATCCGCGACAGGGTCGGGAACAGTATGGCGTGGTGATGGCGCGCGCCTGAAAGCCCAGTGAAGAGCGAAGGGCCGCGCCGCGTTTCGAATGACCACAACCGGGCCGGACGCGCCGCGGAACCTTGGGTTCCGTGCAGGAGAACGTGCGCCCTAAGCTCGGGAAAGACACGCGACAGGACAGAGGAGAGCGGGAGATGACGAACTTGCGGGGACTGATAGGGCGATTGACCGTGGGTGCAGGGCTGCTGGCGGCCGGCCTCGGCTTCGCGGCGAGCATCGCGTCGGCGGACGACGACGTGCGGCTGCGCCTCAACTGGATGTATTACGGCTCCCATGCCGGCTTCGCCTTCGGCAAGGACAAGGGCTA
>DATKNM010000338.1:0-4145 GCA_035541335.1 Binatia bacterium | reverse complement strand
GGTGCGCGCGATCAGCGCCTTCAACCCGCCGATCCTTTCCGCCCAGGCAAGGGCGTCCAGCTGGTCCTCGACGCAGAGCATCGAGGGTGTGTTGATGGTCTCGCCCTTGAAGATGCCGTCCGAGAGCTTGCCTCCGCTCGTCAGGCGAAACACCTTCGGCAAGGGCCAAGCAGGCTTGTAAGTGAGCAGGCGTTCGACCGCGCGGGGCGAGAGCGCCAGCATGCCGTGCGCCGCCTCGCCGCCCAGCACCTTCTGCCAGGACCAGGTGACGACATCGAGCCGGTCCCAAGGGAGGTCCATAGCGAAGGCGGCCGAGGTCGCGTCGCAGATCGCGAGGCCGCTGCGTTGCGCGGGGATCCAGTCGCTCGTCGGCAGTCGCGCGCCGGAGGTGGTGCCGTTCCAGCAGAAGACGAGGTCGTGCGACCAGTCGATCTTCGCGAGATCGGGCAGCGCGCCGTAGGGCGCTTCCAGCACGGTCGCGTCCAATTTCAACTGCCCGGTGATGTCCTTGGCCCAGTCCTTGGAGAAGCTCTCGAAGGCGAGCACGGTCACCGGCCGCGCCCCCAGCAGCGACCACAGCGCCATCTCGACCGCGCCGGTGTCGGAGGCGGGCACGATGCCGATCTTCCAGTCGGCGGGGACGCCGAGGATCTTGCGCGAGCGCTCGATCACCTCGGCGAGCTTGGCCTTGCCGGGCTTGGAGCGATGCGAGCGGCCGAGCGCCGCGTTTTCCAGGAGGTCGAGGGTCCAGCCCGGGCGCTTGGCGCAGGGTCCGGACGAAAAAAGCGGCCGTTGAGGCCGCCCATCGGGACGAGTCATCGGCGATCCTTCCAGATCGATGCGCTCCGTTGGGGGAGCGTGGCCCGCCGTCGATATTGGGGATTTTCGTCGCGCTGTCAATCGCGTTGTCGCGGCGGTTGCAGAGCGGGCCCGCTAGGATACAGCCGCCAGCGCAGCGATGATCTCCGCGCTCCCGCGCACGAGCGACACGCGGGGCAGGGTCTTCTCGATCGCGAAGCGGTGCAACTCGTCGCTCATGCTGCTGCACGCGTCCTCGGCGATGACCACGGTGTAGTTGTTCTGCCAGCCGTCACGCGCGGTAGACTCCACGCCGAAGTTGGTGGCGATGCCGCCGAGGATCATGTGGGTGATGCCGCGCCGCCGGAGCTGGAGGTCGAGCTCAGTGCCGTGGAAGGCGCTCCACTGCCGCTTGGTGATCCAGAGGTCGGGTGCGATCGCCGCCACTTCCGGCGCATAGTCCGACCAGTCCTTCGGCAGTCCATCCGGCGGGAGCATCATCGGCGTGTCGATGGCGCCGCCGGGGCGATCGACGAAGCCGTCGGAGAAGCCGACCCGCACATAGACCAGGGTCGCGCCGGACTGGCGGCACTGTTGGGCCAGGCGGACCGCGGTCTGGGTCACGTCAGGGGCGGAATGCGGCGCCAGCGTGAAGCCGAGCGTGCCCTTCTGTACGTCGATCAGCACCAGGGCGGTCCGTGTCGGAACGAGCGTCAGCATCGGCAGTCTCCAGAATTTCGGGGGAGTGCCGGCGTATATGGCAGATCGCGCAGAACCTGCAAGCGCGACAAACGAAAACGGCCCGAGCGCGTGGCTCCGGCCGTCCCCAAATCGCTCGAGAGAGAGGAGCTACTCCGCCGCCTTCGCGGGCTTGTCCTCGGCCTTCAGCTTGGCGGCGATCCTGGCAACATGCTCGCCCTGGTACCGCGCCATGCCGAGCTCCTTCTGGCTCGGCTGGCGGCTGCCGTCGGCGCCGGCAATGGTCGAGGCGCCATAGGGCGATCCGCCCTTCACCTCTTCGACGCCCATCTGCTCCTGGCAGGCATAGGGGAGGCCGACCACCACCATGCCGTGATGCAGCAGCACAGTGTGGAAGGTGGTGATTGTGGTCTCCTGGCCGCCATGCTGCGTCGCGCTGGAGCTGAAGACGCTGCCGGGCTTGCCGACCAGTGCGCCCTTCATCCAGAGCCCGCCGGTCTGGTCCAGGAAGGTCTTCATCTGCCCGGCCATGTTGCCGTAGCGGGTCGGCGTGCCGAAGATGATCGCATCATAATCGGCGAGCTCATCGGGGGTCGCGACCGGCGCCTTCTGGTCGAGCTTGAAATGCGACTGCTTGGCGGCCGCCTCCGGCACCGTCTCCGGCACGCGCTTCACGACGGCGGTGGCGCCCGCCTTGGCGACGCCTTCCGCTACCGCCTGTGCCATCTGCTCGATATGGCCATAGCTCGAATAATAGAGCACCAGCACCTTGGTCATGATCGTCTCCGCAAAGCCTGTGTTGTTCGGACCGGAAATTTCGTGCTTCGCGGGCGCGGTGACAATCGCCCGGCGCGTGATAAGATTGTCAACGCCCGGGAGACAATGGTGAGAAGGTAACGGAGCCGGCCATGGACCAGATCGCCGCGATGCGCAGCTTCCGCAAGGTGCTGGAGCTCGGCAGCTTCTCCGCCGCCGCGCGCCAGCTCGGCCTCTCCAAGGCCGCGGTCTCGAAGCAGGTCAGCGAGCTCGAATCCCATCTCGGCGCGACGCTGATCCACCGCACCACGCGCCGCCTGCACCCGACCGATGCGGGCCAGGCCTATTTCGACAGCAGCGTCGCGTTGCTCGACGAACTCGAGACCGCCGACGCCGCGGTCCGGCACCTGCAATCGGAGCCGGCGGGAACCTTGCGCGTGAGCGTCCCCAGCGCCTTCGGCCAGCTCTGCATCAGCTCGCTGCTGGCCGAGATCGGCCGGCGTCATCCGAAGCTGACCGTTGCGGTCGAGGCGACCGACCGGCTGGTCGATCTGGTGGAGGAGGGATTCGACGCCGCGATCCGGATTCGCGCGCAACTGCCGGATTCGACGCTGATCGCGAAGCGGATCCGGCAGATCCCGTTCCTGGTCGTGGCCTCGCCGGCCTATTTGAAGGCCAACGGCACGCCGCAGAAGCCGGAGGACCTCGCCCGCCACAACTGCTTCATCTACACCCTCAGCAACCGGCCCTTCGACTGGCCGTTCAAGGGCCGGCGCAGCGTCAAGGTCAAAGGTTCGCTGCACAGCAATCACGGACATTTGTTGCTGGAGCCGCTGCGCGCCGGGCTCGGCATCGCTATGTTGCCGGAGTTCCTCCTCTCCGCGGACCTGGAGGCCGGTCGCGTCGTGCCGATCTTGAGCAAGTTCATCGGCGATCCGCTCTCGCTCTACGTGGTCTATCCGCCGAGCCGCCACTCCAGCCCGAAGATCCGCGCCCTCGTGGATCTGGTCGCCGAATGGTTCGGCCCGGATCAGAGCTGGACCGAGGCGATGGGCACAACTGCAGCGAAACGACGCGGCAGCGAACGCGAGCGGGCGCGCGTGGCGCATGGATAACGCCAGGGATGGATAACGCGAGAATGAACAGCGCGAAGGCCGAGGGCCGCCTCGCCACGGTCCCCGTTTGGGATCCCTACGTGCGGCTCTTTCACTGGCTGCTGGTGGTCGGCATGGGGCTCGCCTGGTGGACCGGCACCGAAGGCTGGATGGACCTCCATTACCAGATCGGCCTCACGGTCCTGGGGCTCGTGATCTTCCGTCTGCTCTGGGGTCTCTTCGGCAGTCCGACCGCACGGTTCCGGCATTTCATCAAGGGCCCCGGCGCGGTGCTGGGCTACGTACGGACCTTCGCCGCCAGGAAGCCCTCGCACAGCTTCGGGCACAATCCCGGCGGCGGCCTCATGGTGGCGGTGCTGCTGCTGGTGATCCTGATCCAGGACGCGAGCGGCCTCTTCAACAGCGACGACATCCTGTTCGAGGGACCGTTCTATGCCCGCGTGCCGGAGGCGGTCAGCCGGCTGATGGGCTTCATCCACGCCCAGTTCTTCAACCTCGTGCTGGTCCTGGTCGGCCTGCACGTGGCGGTGATTGCGCTTTACCTTATCTGGAAGCGCGAGAATCTGGTCCGCGCCATGGTGACCGGCCGCGCGCAGCTGCCGGCGCGCCTCGCCGAGGCCGCAACGGAGAACGGCGAGACGCGCTTTGCCTCGCCATTCCGTGCCTTGCTCTGTGCCGTGGTCGCGGCGGCGGTGCCGTTCGCGATCTACGGCCTGAACTAGGTTCTGTACTCATAAGGGGATTCCCAGGGGAGCGGGATTGTGATTCAAATTCCTT
>DATKNM010000337.1:0-4099 GCA_035541335.1 Binatia bacterium | reverse complement strand
GTCCGGGCCGGCGGCGCCGATGACGAGGCGGGGCAGGGGCCGGTCGGGCTGGTCGGCGGCGGAGACGGCGAGCGGCGGCAGCAGCGCGCCGATCCGCGACAGCAGCGCCTCGGGCATCACCCCGCCGAGGATGATGGTCTCCGGATCGAGCATGCTCTCCAGCATGTTGATCGCCTGGCGCAGCGGCGCCACGGTGGATTCGAGCCATGCCGTCACTTCGCGGTCGCCGGCTTGGAGCCGCCGCGCCAGCTCGTCCGGCGTGCCGCGGTCGAACCGGACGATGTCGAGCGCCTGGTAGGCGGCGCGCAGCGAGACGTATTGCTCGAGGCAGCCGCGATTGCCGCAATGACAGGGACGTCCATCCGGCACCACGATCATGTGGCCGATCTCGCCGGCATTGCGGCCGAAGCCCTTGTAGACATGGCCGTCGACGAAGAGACCGGCGCCGAAGCCCATGCCGAAGAAGAGATAGGCGAAGCTGGTCAAGCGCCTGGCGGCGCCGTGCAGATGCTCGCCGATCGCCGCCGCCTTGGCGTCGTTCTCCAGGAGGAGCGGCAGGCCGATGCGCCGCGCGATGGCATCGATGTCGGGATCGTCCCAGCCGGGCAGGCTGGTCGGCCCCATCAGGCTGCGCCCTTGCGCGTTGAACGGTCCCGGCATGGCGAGGCCCGCGCCCAGCACCCGCGACCAGTCGACGCCGGACCGGCTGCGCAGGGCTTTGACGGCGCGCGCCATCTCCGGCACCGCGTGCTCCGGCCGGGGATCGCCGACACCGGCCTCGACCCGCCGCCGTACCTGGCCGGCGAGGTCCACCAGCACGGCGGTCAACCCGTGATGGTCGAACTGCAGCCCCACCGAATAGGCGCCGTCGGGATCGATCGAGAGCGGCGTCGCCGGCTGGCCGCGTCCGCCGGTGCGCGGCGCGTCGGCGCGCAGCATGCCGCCTGCCTCCAGCTCCTCGACGATGTTGGAGACGGTCTGCGAGGTCAGCATGGTGAAGCGCGCGATCTCGGCCCGTGAGAGCGCGCCGTGCAGGCGGACCGCCTCCAGCACCACGCGCCGGTTGTGCGACCGCGCATGCTCGAGGTTGGTGCCGAAGATGCCTGCCGCGCGCTCCATCCGTTGCGTCATTCCGCTCTCAGCCGCTCGCGACTATGGCGGGCCGGGCGGCTTAACTCAATCAATTTGATTTAATGAGGAAGCTGTGATTTGATCCGGGAAAAGCACCGCAAGAACCAAAACAGGGAGCGTCACTGCGGGCATGACGGCGGGTTCCTCGGAATTTCCCCGCTTCGATCTCGGCGGACAGGTGGTGCTGGTGACCGGCGCCGCCCGCGGCCTCGGCCGCGCCTGCGCCATGGCCTGCGCCCATGCCGGCGCCGACATCGCCCTCGGCCTCCGCGACAAGAAGAGCGGCGACGCGCTCGCGACCGCGATCCAGCATCTCGGCAGGCGCGTGCTGTCGCTCCAGATGGACGTTGCCGACATGGGCCAGATCGCATCGGCGGTCGAGGAGGCGCATCGCCATTTCGGCCGCATTGACGTGCTGGTGAACAATGCCGGGATCGGGCCGGAGAACCTGGCCGAGAACGTGACCGAGCCGGACTTCGACGCGACGCTCGCCGTCAACCTCAAAGGTACGTTCTTTACCGCCCAGGCGGTCGGCCGCCGGATGATCACCCAGGGCCACGGCCGGATCATCAACATGAGCTCCCAGGCGGGCTCGGTGGCACTCAAGGGCGAGCCGATCTACTGCATGACCAAGGCGGCGATCGACCATCTGACCCGATGCCTCGCCTATGAATGGGGCCCCCACAACATCACCGTCAATGCCGTGGCGCCGACTTTCATCTGGACCGACGGGACCCGGCCGGCGCTGTCGGACCCGGATTTCCTGAAGCAGACGGTGGCGAAAATCCCGCTGGGGCGCATCGGCGAGCCGAAGGAGGTGGCGGGCGCCGTGGTGTTCCTGGCCTCGCCGGCGGCGTCGCTGATCAACGGCACGATCCTCCGGGTCGATGGCGGCTGGTGCACCACGTAGGGCCGGGTTTGATACGGATCAAAGGCGGCCGGCATCGGCCGGGCTAACAACATTCCACGATTTAGATTCCAAGACCAAGCGACGGATCAAGCGTAACAACGGTTCGACATCAGGGAGGTCCACGATGAAGATCAAGACCAGTCTGCTTCTCGGCCTGGCGGCATCGACGATGCTGAGCTTCGCCGCGAAAGCCGATACCACGCTGAACGCCCTCTTCATGCAGCAGGCGGCCTACAGCGACGACGACGTGAAGAACATGACCAAGGACTTCGAGGCCGCCAATCCCGGCATCAAGGTCAATCTCGAATTCGTCCCCTATGAGGCGCTGCACGACAAGATCGTCGCCGCCCAGGGTGCCGGCGCCAAGGGCTACGACGTCGTGCTGTTCGACGACATCTGGCCGTCGGAGATGGCGAAGCACGGCTTCCTGATGGACGTCACCGGCAGGATCCCCGCCGAGGACAACGCCAAGGTCTTCGACGGCGCCTGGACGACGGTCGAGGCCGACGGCAAGCGCTATGGCATGCCCTGGATCCTCGACACGAAGTACCTCTTCTACAACAAGGACATGCTCACCAAGGCCGGGATCGCCCATCCGCCCAAGACCTGGGACGAGCTCGCTGCGGATGCTAAGATCATCAAGGACAAGGGCATCGTCAAATACCCGATCGTCTGGAGCTGGGCCCAGGCCGAGGCCGTGATCTGCGACTATGCGACGCTGGTGGACGCCTATGGAGGCAAGTTCTTCGACGGCGGCAAACCGGTGATCGATCAGGGTGGCGCGCTCGACGCCATCAAATACATGGACCAGACCGTGAAGGACGGCATCACAAATCCGAACTCCAAGGAATATCTGGAGGAGGATGTGCGCAAGGTGTTCTCGAACGGCGACGCCGCCTTCGCCCTCAACTGGACCTATATGTACAACATGGCCAACGACCCGAAGCAGAGCAAGGTCGCCGGCCAGGTCGATGTGGTTCCGGCGCCCGGCGTTCCCGGCAAGAACGACTTCTCCGCCGTGAACGGCTCCATGGGCCTCGGCATCGCCTCCAACAGCTCGCATCCGGACGAGGCCTGGAAGTTCATCACCTTCCTGACCTCCCAGCCGGTGCAGAATCAGTACGCCAAGCTGAGCCTGCCGATCTGGAAGTCTTCCTATGACGATCCGGCGGTGCAGAAGGGGCAGGAGAGCCTGGTCGCGGCGGCGAAGCATTCGATCAACGCGATGTTCGCGCGGCCGGCGACGCCTTCCTATCAGGAGCTCTCGACCATCCTGCAGAAGGCGATCCAGGAAGTCGTCATCGGCAAGTCGACGCCGGAAGACGCGATGGCCGCCGCATCGAAGCAAATCTCCCGGCTGCGGTGACCGGTCGCGATGTTATGATCACGTCCTTGTCCCGCCCCTGAACGGGGGCGGGGCGGGCCTGGGCGGCCTGGGGGAAGGCGATTTGCTCCCGCGGCGATTGCGGCTTCCATGCAGAGAGACGACGTGAACAGTCCGCACGCGAACAGACCGGCGGAACCTCGGCCATGCTGACCCGCGCCCGAAGGCGCGAGTTCGAGGCCTGGGGCCTGCTCGCGCCGCTGCTCTCGGTGATGGCGGTGGTGACGTTCTATCCGCTGCTGCGCACGGTCTGGCTCAGCTTCACCGACGCCAACCTCCCGGTCGGCCGGGTTCCGCCGGCCTGGGTCGGGGTGGACAACTACAGCTACGTGCTGACCGATCCCGACTTCCTCGACTCGCTGCTGCGGACCCTGCATTTCACGCTGGGTTCGGTCGCCGCCGAGCTGGTGCTGGGCGTGCTGGTCGGCCTGCTGCTCAATCAGAATTTCCGCGGCCGGACGCTGGTGCGCTCGTTGGTGATCCTGCCCTGGGCGCTGCCGACCATCGTCAACGCGATGCTGTGGCGCCTGATCTGCAACCCGGAATACGGCAGCCTCAACGCGCTGCTCACGCAATTCCACCTGATCGACCAGTACCGCTCCTGGCTCGGCGACGTCGACATCGTGATGGACATGGTGATCATCGCCGATGTCTGGAAGAACTACGCGATCGTC
>DATKNM010000336.1:0-2985 GCA_035541335.1 Binatia bacterium | reverse complement strand
GCGGCGGCGTTCCTGATGAGCGACGACAGCAGCTACATGACCGGCGCGGATCTGCTGGTCGATGGCGGGTACGCGGCGCGGTAGGGCGCGAGTGCGCTGGATCTTCAGATAGGCCCACGCCGGTCAACACCACGGCTGCATCAACCCCCACCCTCACCCGCCCCCATCTTGGGGGCGGGAAGAAGGAGAGAGCCTTCGCATAGTCTTTTCGGCGATCGCTTCCACGATCCGCAGCGCCTTCAAGAGATCCCTCGCCCCCCAAGATGGGGGCGAGCTGGAGTGGGGGTTGATGCCGCCGTGGCGCTACAAATGGCACATAGAAGAAGATCCCGTGCCCTAAGCTTCGGCCCGTCCCAGCTCGTCCGCCGGGATGTGGCAGCGGATCCCGTGCTCGGGGTCGGCGGAGAGCAGCGGCGGCTCGACCTTGCGGCAGATGTCGCCGAGGCAGCGCGGACAGCGGGTGTGGAAGACGCAGCCGGAAGGCGGATTGATTGCGCTGGGGATCTCACCTTCCAGACGCACGCGATCCCGGGTCTGGCCGTCGAGGGCCGGAACCGCCGAGAGCAAGGCCTCGGTGTAGGGATGATGCGGGCCGGAGAAGACCCGCTCCGCCGGGCCGATTTCCATCAGGCGCCCCAGATAAAGCACGGCGATGCGGTCGGAGAGATAGCGCACCGTGCCGAGATCGTGGGAGATGAAGATGTAGGAGACGCGGCGCTCGGCCTGGAGATCGGCGAGCAGGTTGAGGATGGCAGCCTGCACCGAGACATCGAGTGCCGAGGTGGGCTCGTCGCAGACCACGATGCGCGGGTCGCCGGCGAAGGCGCGGGCGATGGCGACCCGCTGCTTCAGGCCGCCGGAAAGCTGGCGCGGCCGCGCCGGAAGATAGCGGTCGGCGAGCCGGACGGCGCGGGTCAGGGCCAGCAGGCGCTCCATGCGCTGGCCGCGCGGAACCTTGGCGAGCTTCGCCAGGGCGCGGCCGACCAGGTTCTTCACCGAGCGCGCGCGGTTGAGCGCGGAATCCGGATTCTGGAAGACGATCTGCAGCGCCTTGATCGATTCCGGGCCGCGGGAATCGATGCGGCCGGCGAGCGCCTTGCCATCCAGTTCGATGCTGTTGGCGGTGT
The DNA here is from genome assembly GCA_035541335.1 of Binatia bacterium. Taxonomy (GTDB): domain Bacteria; phylum Pseudomonadota; class Alphaproteobacteria; order Dongiales; family Dongiaceae; genus Dongia. The sequence goes on along the minus strand of DATKNM010000336.1, from coordinate 1,858 downwards.
CGGGCGCGACGAGACCCATCAGCAGGCGCGCGAAGGTGGTCTTGCCGCTGCCGGACTCGCCCACAAGACCCAGGGTCTCGCCGGGCCAGAGCTCCAGCGAGACATCGGTCAGCGCCCGCACATGGCGGTCGCCGGCGCCGAAGGTCTTGGCGAGGCGGGTCGTGCGCAGGACCGGTTGCTGCCGGCGATCGATTGCCACCGCTGTCGGCAGGTCGCTCGGCGTCGCCCGCGGCAGATCCGGCGCGCGGTCGTGGTAGTGGCAGCGGCTGCGGCGAAAGCCGAGCTTGTAGAGCTCGGGCTCGACGCTGCGGCAGTGATCGTCGGCGAGGCCGCAGCGCGGGGCGAAGACGCAGCCGGTGATCTTGGCGCCGGGCGCCGGGAGAAATCCCGGGATGGTGTCGAGGCGGCCGTGATCCTTGCGCCGGCCGCGGCGCGGCAGGCAGCGCAGCAGGCCGACCGTGTAAGGATGACGCGGCTGGTGGAACACCTCGGCCGTCGTCCCCTCCTCCACCAGCGTGCCGGCATAGAGCACGCCGACCCGGTCGCACATCCGGGCAATGACCGCGAGATTGTGGCTGATGAAGAGCACCGAGGTCGCGAGTTCGCCGCGGAGCTTGGCGATGAGGTCGAGCACCTCCGCCTCCACCGTGGCGTCGAGGCCGGTGGTGGGCTCGTCGAGGATCAGCAGCTTCGGGTCAATGGAGAGCGCCATGGCGATGGCGACCCGCTGCTGCATGCCGCCGGAGAGCTGGTGCGGGTAGCGGTCGAGCACCGGCAACGGGTCGGCGATCTGCACCCGCATCAGCATCTGCGCCGAGAGATCGAAGGAGTCGTTCTTGCTCTCGCCTTTGAGCTCGAAGATCTCCGACATCTGCCGACCGATCTTCAGCGACGGATTGAGGGCGCGGCCGGGATCCTGATAGACCATGGAGACCGTGCTGGCGCGGAGCTGGCGCAAGGCACCGTCGTCGAGGCTCATCAGGTCGCGGTCGTCCACCAGGATGCGGCCGTTGCGGATGCGGCCGTTGCGCGGCAGATAGCGCACGGCAGCGAGGGCGACCGTCGACTTGCCGCAACCGGATTCGCCGACCAGGCCGTAGGATTCGCCGCGGCCGATGCGGAAGCTGACCGAGCGCAGCACCTGGCGGTCATGGCCGCGCACCCGATAGGCGAGGTCGAGGTTGTCGACCGTCAGCGCATCCGGCACAACGCCTACTATCGGCGTCGGCGCGATGGGGATGATCTCGGCTTCGACGACGGAGTCCACGGTCATGTCTCGAACACCCCGTGGATCGCGTCGGCGACCAGGTTGACCGCGACCACCAACGAGGCGATAGCGAGGGCGTCGAAGAGGACAGTCCACCAGAAGCCGCCGTTGATCATGCCGTAGCTCTCGGAGATGGCGAGGCCCCAATCCGGCGATGGCGGCTGGATGCCGAAGCCGAGGAAGCTCAAGGTGGCGACGGTAAAGATTGCGTAGCCGAGCCGGACGGTGGCCTCGACCAGGATCGGCGGCATGACGTTCGGCAGGATCTCGACGAACATGATGTAGGCCGAGCCTTCACCGCGCAGCTTTGCCGCGGCGACGTAGTCGAGGCCGCGCTCCAGCAGCACGGCGGAGCGCACGGTGCGGGCGATGATCGGCGCGAAGACGAGGCCGATCACGACCACCACCGTGACGCTGGAGGTACCGAGGGCTACGAGGGCCAGCAGCGCGGTGATCACCAGCGGCAGGGCCAGCACCGCCTCCACCAGGCGGCTGATCGCGTCGTCGATCACGCCGCGGAAATAACCCGTGACCAGGCCGAGCGCCGTGCCGAGCACGGTGCCGAGCAGCGTTGCCAGCGGCGCGATGGTG
>DATKNM010000335.1:0-3747 GCA_035541335.1 Binatia bacterium | reverse complement strand
GATTGCCGTTTCGAATTCGGCACGGCAGCGCGCGCGGTCGATGTCCTCGATGCGGAGGAGGAAGCGGCCTTTCGCGGCCTTGGCTATGCGCCAGCCGAGCAGCGCGGAATAGGCATGGCCGAGGTGGAGATGGCCTGTCGGACTGGGCGCGAATCGCGTAACAATCCCGGCTCCCGAGGACGATGTCATGACCCGCAGCATTAAAGAAGACACGGACCTGCTGCAACAGGCGCTGGACCATCTCTCCGGCGCCGACCGGCATATGGCGGACGCGATCGCCGAGATCGGCGCACCGCCACCGCGGCACCGGCCGGCGGATTTCGCGACGCTGATGGATGTCATCATCGCGCAGCAGGTCTCCACCGCCTCGGCCCGGGCGATCTCCGGCCGCCTCACGGAGCGTCTGTCGCCGCAGGATTCGAAGCGGTTCGGCCCGGAGGGTTTCATCGCCTTGACCGAGGACGATCTCCGCGCCGTGGGCTTCTCGCCGCAGAAGATGGCCTATGGCCGTGACCTCGCCGCCGCGTTTCTCGACGGCCGGGTCTCGATCGCGAAGCTCCGGCGCATGAGCGACGAGGCGGCGATCGCGGCACTCTCTTCCGTGAAGGGCATCGGGCGCTGGTCGGCGGAGGTGTTCCTGCTGTTCAGCCTGAAGCGGCCTGACGTGATGCCGGCCCAGGACCTCGCATTGCTGGTGGCGGCGCAACGGCTCAAAGGCCTGCGCGCCCGGCCGGAGCCGAAGAAGCTCTTGAAGCTCGCCGAGCCCTGGCGGCCGTTCCGGTCCTACGGCGCCCGGATGCTCTGGCACTACTATAGGAACGGCAAGGGCGGCATCGGCGGCCAGCCGTTGTGAACATGAGTATAGGAGTATGTAGAAGATGATCACCCTGGACGGGCCGGGTGTCGCGCCGAAGGCGGGCGGCAAGGCAAAGCAGCTGGTCGTGTTCCTGCACGGCTACGGCTCCAACGGCGACGACCTCATCTCGCTGGCGCCCTATTGGGCGGATCTCCTGCCGGAGGCGGAGTTCCTGTCGCCCAACGCACCCTTCCCCTGCGAGATCAATCCGTTCGGCGGCTTCCAGTGGTTCGGGCTCGAGGACCGCAGGCCGGAGATGGTCCTCGGCAGCACCCGTGCCGCGGCGGCGATCCTCGACGGCTTCCTCGATGCGCAATTGCAGGCGCGCGGCCTCGACGAGCGCAGCCTCGCTTTGGTCGGCTTCTCGCAGGGCACGATGATGTCGCTGCATGTCGGGCCGCGCCGCGCCACGGCGCCGGCGGCGATCGTCGGCTATTCCGGGCGGCTGATCGGCGCCGAGCTGCTGGCCGACGAGATCCGTTCCCGGCCGCCGGTGCTGCTGGTCCACGGCACGGCGGATCCGATGGTGCCCTTCGCCAACCTCGCCCACGCGCAAGAGTCGCTGGAAGCGGTCGGGATCGCAGTCGAGACCCTGGTGCGCCCCAACCTGCCCCATGCGATCGACCCGGAAGGGTTGATGCGCGGCGGACAGTTCCTCAAGCAGCGGCTCCACCGCACCGCTTGAGCGGCGCGGCGATCGGCACGATTCGCCACAACTTGGCGGCGATTTTTGCGCCGTGCCGTATCGCGCCATTAAGACATCCTTTACTGGCTCTAGGACTATAATTCCGAACGATTCGATCCGGTCTGCGTTTCAAGTGCGATCCCTGTTGCGGGCACCCAATTTGCGGGAATCCGGGACCCAATGAACGGCGACGGCCTGAGCTCCTTCACCACGGAATCCGCGCAGGCGGCCTATTGGCGCGCGATGATTTCCGACCTCGACGTGGCGGTGATCCGTTACACCCCCGACCTCACCTGCAAGTGGTGCAACGACGCCTATGCCCGGCTGGTGGGACGCGCGACGGATGAGGTGATCGGGCACAAGCTCTCGGACTTTCTCGACGACCGCAAGACCGAGATCGCCCGCGCGCGGGTGCGCTCGCTGATGGATGCGGGCGCGGTGAAGGCCGTGGAGATCCCCTGGGACGTTCCCGGCAGCGGCACGCGCTGGTGGAGCTGGAGCGCGCAGGTCGTGCACTCACCGCTGAACGGCGAGGTCGAGCTGCAATCGGTCGGCCGCGACATCCATGCGATGAAGGAGCGCGAGGCCAAGCTCGAATCCGCCATGGTGCGGCTCGCCACCCAGACCGAGGAGATGACCAGTCTCCTGCGCGAGCTGCGGACCGCGAAATTCGAGGCCGAGCACGCCAACCAGGCGAAGTCGCGCTTCCTCGCCAGCATGAGCCATGAGCTCCGGACCCCGCTGAACGCCATCATCGGCTTCTCGGAGATCATGCAGCGGGGCATGTTCGGACCCCTGGGCGCCAGCAACTACCGCGATTACGTGGACGACATCTGGCACAGCGCGAAGCACCTGCTCGACCTCATCTCCGAGCTCTTGGACCTGTCGCGGATCGAAGCCGGCCTCCGGCACATGCAGCCGGAGCCGATCGATCCCCTCGCCTTGGCCAAGGACACGCTCGCCTTGATGCCGCCCAAGGCCGGGGCCGGCATCGAGCTCGCGGTCAACGGCACCGAGAGCTGCGGCAAGTTCATCGCCGACCGCCGGGCGGTGCGCCAGGCGGCGGTCAACCTGCTGTTCAACGCGCTGAAGTTCACGCCCGGCAGCGGCCAGGTCTGGCTGACCTTCCGCCGCCACGCCGACCACGTCGAGATCGAGGTCGGCGATACCGGGCCGGGGCTGACCGATGCCCAGATCGAATCCCTGCTCTCCCCCAACGGCGGCATCGACGACGACCGGCTGGTGATGCGCGAGGGGCGCGGCGCCGGGCTCGGCGTGCCGATCGCGAAGTCGCTGGCGGAGGCGCATGGCGGGACGCTGCGCTTCGAGAGCCGCCCCGGCGAGGGCACCCGCGCGATCCTGACCTTCCCGCAGCCGCCGGTCCTGCCGTCGCAGCATTGAGTACGGGCCGCTTCTCCTGTCTAATTCCCCGCTCTGATTCCCGGGCGCCCGTAATCAACGAAGGTCCATTCCTTGAAGCTCGACTTGAAGATTCTGACGCCGCGTTCCTTCCTGCCGGTGGCGATCGGCGGCGTGTTCGCGGTGGTGCTGGTGATCGTGCTGGTCGGCTACGTGTTCCGCACCCCGGAACCCGTGCTGCCCTCGCCCGAGGAGCAGGCCGACGCCTACGCCAAGGGCCAGCACTACGAGCGCGGCGACACCGTCGTCCTCGACTATGCCCAGGCGCTGACCTGGTACCATAAGGCGGCCGAAGGCGGCTATGCGCCGGCGGAGCTCGAAATCGGCACCATGACCATGCTGGGCCGGGGCGTGGTGAAGGACGAGAAGGCGGCGGCCGACTGGTTCCGCAAGGCGGCCGAGCACGACCTTCCCGAGGCGCAGGTGCAATACGCCGGCGACCTCCTCTCCGGTGTCGCGACGGCCGACGGAAAGCCCGACAAGGTCGAGGCGATGAAGTGGCTGATGCTGGGAGCCGAGCGCATGCCGGATCCGCTCGGCCGGACGATCGCGATGAAGACCCGCGATTCCCTGAAAGCGCAGCTGACGCCGGAGGAGCACGACGAAGCCGACCACCGCGCGACGGAGTGGCGCGCACAGCACATCTTCACGCAGTAGCAGCGGGAAATTGATTGCGGTCCGGCAGCGCGTTCTGTCACAGGCGCGGTCGGCGCTTCGTCCTCTCCAGTGTGAACCCACTGATGGAGGACATCATGCAGGCGAGATTGGATCCATTCGCGGCGGCGCC
>DATKNM010000334.1:0-6739 GCA_035541335.1 Binatia bacterium | reverse complement strand
CGGAACTTCCTGATGCGCGGCGAGCTCGCCCACGCGGCGGCGTGACGCCAGAACCAAAGGAAAAGCCAAGATGGCGAAGCGGACCAATCCCAAGCTGATCGGCGCCTTCGTGATGGGCGGCATCATCCTCGCAATGGTCGGCCTCCTGGCCTTCGCCGGCGGCAAGTTCTTCGTGACGACGACGAAGGGCGTGCTCTATTTCGAAGGCTCGCTGGGCGGCCTCGCGGTCGGCGCGCCGGTCAATTTCCGCGGCGTCCAGATCGGCACGGTGACGGCGATCACCATCCAATACGACACCGTCAAGCAGCACATGGAGATCCCGGTCGAGATCGAGATCGAGCCCGACAAGATCGAGATCACCAACGGCCAGCGCAGCGTGCACAATCTCCAGCTCCTGGTCGAGCGCGGCCTCCGGGCCCAGCTCGTGGTCCAGTCGCTGGTCACCGGCCAGGCCAGCATCGAGTTCGACTTCCACCCCGAAACGCCGATCCGCCTGGTCGGCGGCAGCAAGCTGCCCGAGCTGCCGACGATTCCATCCACCATGGAATCGCTGCAGGCGGACGTGGCGACGGTGCTGAACAAGCTGAGCGCCATGCCGCTCGACCAGATCGTCGAGAACGCCAATGGCGCGATCAACGATCTGCGCGGCACGCTGACGTCCATGGGCCAGCTGGCGACACGGGTGAACGGCGCCGCCGGTCCGATCCTGGACGAGGTGCGTGCCGCCAGCGAGAAGCTCGATGTCCTGGTCGCATCGGCGAACGCCCGCCTGCAACTGCAGCCAGGCGAGCCGCTGCAGACCTTCAACGACACGATGCTGCACTACAGTGCGCTGGCGCAGGATCTGCGCGGCGAGGCGGCGCCGGTCGCCAAGGACCTGCGGACGACGCTGCAGAACGCCAACGACGTGATGACCCAGCTCGACGCCATCACCGGCCGGATGGAGCGGGAATACGGGAAGAATCCCGCGCTGCTGACCCAGATCAGCGACACCTTGCGCGACGCGCGGGCGATGCTCGGCGCCATCCGTTCGCTCGCCGACTATCTGCAGCGCAATCCGAACGCGCTCCTGACCGGGAAGCAGTGACACCGAAAAATACGGGGAGTACCGCATCATGAGCCGAATATCCAAACCGATCGCCGCCGTCTTCCTCCTGGCGACACTGCTCGCGACGGGCTGCGCCACCAGCAAGCCGGCGCGCTTCTACGTGCTCTCGGCGCTGACGGCGAGCGCGTCGCAGCCGGCGCCGGACGGCCCCGCGATCGGCGTCGGCCCGGTGATCATCCCGCAATACCTCGACCGGCCGGAGATCGTGACCCGCAGCCAGGGCAACCGGCTGGAGCTCGGCGAGTTCGACCAGTGGGGCGGCCGGATCGGCGACAACATCGTCCGGGTGATGGCCGACAATCTCGCCGGCCTGCTGGCGACCGAGCGGGTCTCGATCTATCCCTGGTCCGACGGCAGCGCGATCACCGACCAGATCACGGTCGATGTCCTCCAGTTCGAGCGGGGCGCCGACGGCAACGTGACGCTGACCGCGTTCTGGAGCATCGGCGACATGCAGAGCGGCAAGACCGCGATGCAGCGGCGCTCCACCATCGTGAAGCCGGTGGTGGCCGGGACCGGCGGCAAGAACGGCACGCCCTATGACGCGACCGTCGCCGCCATGAGCGAGGCCCTGGCGGACTTGAGCAAGCAGATCGCGGAGGCGATCAAGTCGCTGCCCGCCGGCTGAGGCGGCGAGTCGGCGCAACATTAGTGCTTGTCACCAGGGGTCGACCCGCTTACCGATGTCGGCGACAATACTGACGTCCGAGCCGATCCCAGGGAGAGAGCCCCGCTTTGCGTTCCGACAATCCAGAAACCGGCCCCCGTTCCGGGAGCGGCCTCGCCTTTCCCGAAGTGAAGCTGATCCAGTCCAAGCGATTTGCCGATGCCAGGGGCTGGTTCAACGAAATCTACGCCGACGACCTCGCCGCCCCAGGGGCGCTCCTCGCCGGCATCGACTTCGTCCAGGATAACGCGTCGCTCTCGGTCCATCCCGGCACCGTGCGGGGCCTCCACTTCCAGATGCCGCCCTTCGGCCAGGGGAAACTGGTGACGGTTCTCACCGGCGCCGTCTTCGACGTGACCGTCGACATCCGCCGCGCCTCACCGACCTTCGGGCGCTACATGGCGGTTGAACTCCGGGCCGGGACCGGGCAGCAGCTCTTCGTGCCGGTCGGCTTCGCCCACGGCTTCATGACCCTCGTGCCCGACACTGTCGTGTTCTACAAAGTCACCAGCCGCTATGCGCCCAACGCCGATCGCGGCATCCTGTGGAACGATCCGGAGCTCGGCATTGCCTGGCCGCGCGTCGCATCCGAGGTGCAGCTCTCCGACAAGGACCGCGTGCTGCCGACGCTCCGGACCGCAACCGATCTCTTCCCGTGAAGACCCCGATGTCCGAGACCGAAAAAGCCAAGATCCTGGTGACCGGCGGTGCGGGGTTCATCGGCTCGGCGCTCTGCCGCTACCTCGTCTCCGAGATGGGCCATGCGGTCGTCAACGTCGATGCGCTGACCTATGCCGCGAACCCGGCCTCGCTCGCCGCGATCCATAATTCGCCGCTCTACGCCTTCGAGAAGGCCGACATCCGCGACGGCGCCGCCATGGCCGCGATCCTCGCGAAGCACCGGCCCGACGCGGTCGTGCACCTGGCGGCGGAAAGCCACGTGGACCGTTCGATCACCGGGTCCAGCGTGTTCCTCGACACCAACATCATGGGGACGGCGTCGCTGCTCGAAGCGGTGCGCGCGCATCTCGACGGCCTGCCGGCGGCGAAGCGGGATGCGTTCCGCCTGCTGCACGTCTCGACCGACGAGGTCTATGGCTCGCTCGGGCCCGACGGACTGTTCCAGGAGGAGACGCCCTATGATCCCTCCTCGCCCTACTCTGCCAGCAAGGCCGCGTCCGATCACCTGGTCCGCGCCTGGACCCGGACCTACGGCCTGCCCTGCGTCATCAGCAACTGCTCGAACAATTACGGGCCCTGCCAGTTTCCGGAGAAGCTGATCCCGCTCGTGATCCTGAACGCCCGCGAAGGCAAGCCGCTGCCGATCTACGGCGACGGCTCCAACATCCGCGACTGGCTTTACGTGGACGACCACGCGCGGGCGCTGCTCATGGTCCTGCAGAAGGGGCGGATCGGCGAGAAGTACAATATCGGCGGCCGCAACGAGCGCACCAACCTGCAGGTGGTGCAACGGCTCTGCGACCTGATGGACCGCCTCGCGCCGGCCAGGAAGTCCCACCGCGAGCTGATCCAGTTCGTCACCGACCGGCCGGGGCACGATCATCGCTACGCCATCGACGCCGGAAAGATCGAGACCGAGCTCGGCTGGCGCGCGCAGGAATCCTTCGAGACCGGATCGGAGAAGACCGTGCGCTGGTATCTCGCCAACGAGGCGTGGTGGCGGCCGCTGCGCGACAAGGTCTATCAGGGCGCCCGCCTCGGCGTCCTGCCGCAGCAAACCTCGAAGCAAGAGGCCTGACCGGCGATGCGCGTCGCCGTGACCGGGCGTCATGGACAGGTCGCGTCGGCCCTCGCGGAGCGTGCGCCGGCTCTCGGTCATGAGATCATCGCTCTCGGACGTCCCGAGCTCGACCTCGCGGCACCGCCGACCGTGTTTGCGGCCTTGCGCAACGCGGCACCCGATCTCGTCGTCTCCGCCGCCGCCTACACGGCGGTCGACAAGGCCGAGTCGGAGCCCGACCTCGCCTCCGCCATCAATGGCGTCGGCGCCGGCGCGGTGGCGGCGGCGGCGCGAGCGCTCGGCGCGCCGCTGATCCATCTCTCCACCGACTATGTCTTCGACGGGCGCAAGACCGGTCCTTACGAGGAGAGCGACGCGACGGCACCGCTCGGCGTCTATGGCGCGTCGAAGCTGCTCGGCGAGCGCATGGTCGCGGCCGCGACGGAGGATTGCGCCATCCTCCGCGTCGCCTGGATCTACAGCCCGTTCGGCGCCAACTTCCTGAAGACCATGCTGCAGCGCTCGGAGGGAAAGGACCGGATGCGGGTGGTCGCGGACCAGCACGGCAGTCCGACCTCGGCGCTCGATCTCGCAGACGCGATTCTCGCCGTCGGCCGCAACTTGATCGGCGACGAATCCCCGGCGCTGCGCGGCCTCTTTCATCTGCCGGCGGGCGGTGCCGCGACCTGGGCGGATTTCGCCGAACGCATCTTCGAAACCAGCGCCCGGCTCGGCCGCCCGCGCGTCGCCGTCGAGCGGATCGCGACGGCCGACTATCCGACGCCGGCACGACGGCCGGCGAATTCGCTGCTCTCGGGAGAGAAGCTCCGCTGCGCCCACGGCGTTACACTGCCGCCCTGGGAAGACAGCGTCAGGACCTGCGTCGAACGGCTGCTCGCGCGCTAGAGCCTCGGACTGTCAAATAGAAGCGCGCTGTTCGCCAGCAGCGAGTCCGTCCGCCAGGAAGCGGGCGAAGCGCGTAGCGGCACTACGGGCGAGCCCGCTGACGCCGCGGCGGGCCGCTGATGGCGAACCCTTCGGGCGACGGCGCTTTTCCGCGAGGGCCGTCGTCAGGTGCCTTGTCCGTAGCCCCGCTACGGCCTGCGGCCCCTTCCTAGTCCTCGCGGAAAATCGCCGTCGCAGCGCGCTCCTATTTGACAGTCCGAGGCTCTAGCCCCGGCTGGTCAGGGTGATGCTGGCGGTGCCGCTCATGGCGCCGGACTGCGCGCGTCCCTCATAGTGGTCGGGTCCGACCCGGTGCAGCCTGAGAACGTCGGGCTTGTTGTCGACGCTGCTCGACGTCCCGCGCAGCGTCAGATCGTCGCCGTCGATCTCGATGTCGCACTCTTCCCAGAAATTCATCTCGCCGTTGCCGGTGAGCTTGCCGGTGAAACGGCCGTCGCCATCGGCGCTCTCGATCACCAAGGTCACGCGCGTGTTGCCCCACCAGCCGCCGTGGATTCCGACCACGCCCTGGCCCTGGACGTCGTAGGTGTCGCCGACGCGCATTGCCGAGCCCGAGGGCGCCACGGCCGCAGTCTGCGCGGCCTGCGGCGGCGTGTCGGTCGCAACCTGCGTCGTCGGTTGCGGTGGATTGGGCGCCGGCGTGGGCGTGGGCTTGGGCTTCGGCGTTTGTAGGCTCGCCAGCAAGGTCTTCGCCTTGGCGCCGAAGGCGCCTTGCGGATGCTTGCTCATGAAATCCTGGAGGGCTGCCACGGTGCCGGCCTTCTTCGCCGTCTGCCAATCGGCGATCTCCTCCGGGCTTGAGGGCTGGATCAGGCTTGCGCTGACATAGCCCTCCCCCGCTTCAGCCTTCACCCGGTACCAGTCCTTGCCCTCGACCTTGCCGGTGACGGCGACGGCATCATCCTCCTTGAAGCGGGCGATGATCTTCGCATCGGTGCTGGGCGCCGCACGCAGATTGGCGAGTTGCCGCGCCACGAAGGTCTGGTCCATCGCCTGGACGGACAGGGGGACGGACAGGGGGACGGACAGGGGGACCACCGGCGGCGTGGGCTGCGTCGGCGCAGCAGCGGCCGCTTCGACCGGTGCCGGCGGCGTCTCCAGGCTCGCGAGGCGCGCCTGGGCGAGATCGGCGAAGTGCCCCTTCGGGTATTTCTTCAGGTAGGCGGCGAAGTCCTCCTTCGCAGTGCTGTCCTTCACCGAGTTCCAATAGGTCAGCTCGATATCGTCGGCGAGGTCGGGCGACACCGCGCCCGGGGCGGCCGGAGGTTGCGCGGCTACCGGTGCCGGCGCAGACGGTTTGGCGCCGAACTGCTTGACCCGCAACTTGGCAAGGCCGGCGAAATCGCCGTCGGGGTACTTGTCGAGATAGGCCTGGAAGTCGTCCGGGGACTGGCTGTCCTTGATCGCCGCCCAGAACGTGAGCTCGATGGTCTTCGGATCGACCGCTGCCGTGGTCGCCGCCGCGGTCGCCGCTGGCGCCGCCACCGGCTCCGCGCTGACGAAGTAATAGGGCGCCGTCAGCGACGAGGAATCCCAAGGCACCTGCTTGCCGTGAGTCGCGGACATCACATCGGCGCGGACCGCGCGAAACACGTCGTTGATGTCGAGGCCCGGCTTCGCGATCGCCGTCGCCAGGGCCGCCGAGTACGGGCTGTTCTTGCCGTTGCCGTCCACCGCCACGTCGCCCGGCGCGGTCGAGTAGCTGATGAAGCTCCCCTGCGGCTTCACCGTGATCTCGGCCAGACCCTGGGTCGCCGAGCGGAAGCCGCGGGAGAGCGGATTGTTGCGGCAGGCGTCGAGAATGACGATGTTGACCTTGCTGTCGGCGAAGGCCATCTGCCGCAGCACCGTGTCCATCGAGACCGCCTCGATGTCGACGTCGCGCTCGCGGCTGATCTGGGCGTGGATAGGAATGAGATAATTCTGGCCGGCGACCTGCAGCCCGTGGCCGGCATAGAAGAAGAGGCCGGTCGCATCGGTGCCGGCATCGGCGACCTTGTCGCCGAAATCGGCGATCGCCCGCTTCATCGCGTTCTGGTCGGCGTCCTCGACCTCGATCACCGTGAAGCCGATCGCCTTCAGGCTCTTCGCCAGCAGCCGGGCATCGTTGACCGGATTGGGCAGCACGCCGAGATCGCCGCCGTAATTGGAATTGCCGATGACCAGCGCAACGCGCGGACCCGGCGTCCCGGCATCCGTGCCGTTATCGGCACCGGCAGGCCTCACGCAAACCAGGGGGCAGGCGACCGCGGCGGCG
>DATKNM010000333.1:0-2451 GCA_035541335.1 Binatia bacterium | reverse complement strand
CGACGAACGCCCCGGCTACTGGGCGTTCTGGCTGATGAACGCCGGCGTGGTGATGTGGGTGCTGCTGCACTTCTTCCCGATCGGCTGGCCGCAGCTCGACGCCGTCTATGAGCATGGCCTCGCCTACGCCCGGAGCCAGGCGTTCTATGACCAGACGCGCTTCTGGCAGTGGATGCGCCTGCCGGGAGATGTCGTCTTCTCGCTCGGCGCGCTCATCATGGCCTGGGACTTCCTGCGGAAGCTGATGCGGCCTTCGGGAACCGTGGCCGTCAACTATCAGGCTTCGGTTCCGAGCCCCACCGGCGCCGGAGAGTGACGTAAGCGCCCGGACTTGGTTAACGCTCTTCAGCTTGTCTGGGACGTCCGCTTCTCGCCGTATCGCATGGCGAGATGATACGTAGTCGCGACTCTTGCCAACCGATTCCCACCGTGTCTCAGATAGAGGCGTCGCTTGATCGACCGGCGCATCATCCGGTCCGGGGAGGTGACGGCTTGGCTCATCGGGAGATTGCGCGGGAAGCCGCGGCGCTGTTGGCCTTCATGGCGCGGCGCGGTGTCGTGGTCTTCGAGGATGGAAACGGCGGCTATCGCCTGGGCGTCTTCAACACGGCCGGCCCGGCGCTGGCCGCGCTACCCGGACCGCTCGGCAGGATCGGCCTTCAACCGCTCGACCTGCCGCGACCGCCGGCGCCGCGAACGGTGCTCGCGATGCTCCGAGCCGGACTGCTCGCCTCGACGATGGGCGACGATCGCTCGGGGACCGTCGTTCATCTGGTCACCGCCGAAGGCATGCGATGCGGCCTGCAGGAACGCAAGCAGCACCTTGAAGGCGTCCACATCCCGGCACCCGGAGCGGCGCCGGTGATCGAGCTCGACGTGGCGCGGGCACTTCGGGATAGGAGGTCGCTCGTACAAAGCCAGCGTCTCAGGCTTCACGAGTGATCGCTGCGGATCGCGGCTCAGGACGATCTGCTCCGCCACCTGCCACCGGGGAGTGAAACGGCCCGCCTCGGTCGGGAGCTCCTGGCCACCATGCGCGCCAACCATGCCGCACGAGAAGCGCTCAATCGGCTGACGGCCGAGCGGTACGCGCTCCAGAAGATGCGGATTCGCCGATCGCCCGACTTCAGCTCGCGAGCCATCCCGCGTCGACCGGCATGAAGGCGCCGGTCATGTCGCGGGCCGCCGGCCCGCACAGAAACAGGATCAGCTCCGCGACGCTCTCCGACCGCACGAATTGCCCGCCGGGCTGCTTGCCTTCGAGGAAACGCTCCTCCGCGGCCGAGCGGTCGATGTTCTGCTCCTGCATCATCCTGGCGATCCGCTGTTCCGTGCCCGGCGTCAGCACCGAACCGGGGCAGATGCTGTGGCAGGTGACGTCGTAGTCGAGATTCTCCAGCGCCACCGCGCGGGTCAGCCCGAGCAGGGCCGCCTTGGTGGTGACGTAATCCACCCGGTCCGGGGTCCCGCGCAGGCTGTAGACCGAGGTCATGTTGAAGATGCGGCCGAAATTCCGCGCCCGCATGCCCGGCAGGACGCCGCGTATGGCGTGGAACGCGGCCGAGAGGTTGACGGCCAGCGCCGCTTCCCACTTGTCGCTGGGAAAGTCGACGATCGGCGCGAAGTGCCGGACCACGGCGTTGTTGATGAGAATGTCCACGCCGCCCATCTGATCCCGGGCCGCTTCAAGGAGGCGCTCCACCCCGGCGCCGGTGGAGAGATCGGCCTCGGTGCAACGGACGCCGGCGCCGGTCTCGGCGGCGATCTCCCGGCAGGTGGCTTCGAAGTCGGGGGCGACATCGATGCCGTTCAGCATCAGGTCGCAGCCCGCCCGTGCCAGGTGCCAGGCCATGGCGAGGCCGAGGCCACCGGTCGATCCCGTGATCAGCGCGCGACGGCCGCGCAGGAGTTGCCCCGGCATCGGTGGGCGCGGGCTAGAGCTGGTCGGCGCCCGCGACGAAGCCGCCGCCGTCGATCACCACCGCATGGCCGGTGATGAACGAGGCCGCGTCCGAGCTCAGGAACAACACCAGCTGCGCGATCTCGGAGGGGTCGCTGATGCGGCCCATGGGGATCATCGGCAGTACCGTGTCCTTGGCCGCCTGCTCGCCGCCGAACATGTTCTTGATCAGCGGCGTCATCACCGATCCCGGCGCGATGGCGTTGACCCGGATGTTCTTGCGCGCCACTTCGAGCGCCACGGAATTGGTGAGGCCGATGACGCCCCACTTGCTGGCGCAATAGACCGCCGTCGTCGCAAATCCCATGACGCCGAACAGCGACGAGGTGTTCACGACCGCGCCGCCGCCGTTCGCGATCATGTGCGGGATCTGGTGCTTCAGGCCGTGGAAGATGCCCTTGAGGTTGACCCCCATCAGCAGCTCGTAATCCGCATCCTCGAGCTCGTGCACCGGCGCGGTCTTGCCGGAGACGCCGGCATTGTTGAAGGCG
>DATKNM010000332.1:0-3776 GCA_035541335.1 Binatia bacterium | reverse complement strand
GATGGATCTGCGCTCGCTCTCGGGCGGCGTGCTGCGGGAGCAGGCCCGGCAGACCGGGCAGATCATCGACAACATGCGGAGCTTCTATGCTTCGGACGTGGTCGCGCGGGTGCTGGCGGCGCACCAGCAGGTGAAGCCGGTGCACAATTACACCGAGATCGACGGCGCGATTCCGATTCCCGCCACCCTGTCGATCGAGCTCGGCAAGAAGATCAGCGCCCAGAACACGGCGATCAAGTATCGCTTCGTCTCGGATTTTCCCTTCAAGGGCCGGGAACCCCATCCCTTGGATGCGTTCGAGATCGGAGCCTTAGCCAGCCTCCGCCAGAACCCCAAACAGCAGATCGTCGATGTGGCCGGCACCATCTTCGATCGGAGCGTCCGGATGGTAAGCCCGGTCATCATGGGCGAGGCCTGCGTCGCCTGCCACAACACCCATCCCGACAGTCCGAAGAAGGACTGGAAGGTGGGCGACGTCCGCGGCATCCAGGAGATCACCATCCAGCAGCCGATCGCCGCGAACATCTTCGCCTTCAAGTACCTCTTGGCTTATTTCGTGATCGCAGCCTTGAGCGGCGTCTCGTTCGTCATGATGCAGCGCCGTCAGGGGCGGCTCATCTCCGACATGAACCAGGACCTGACCGTCGCCAACGAGTACCTCGCCTCCGTCTCGATGAAGATCGCGCGCTATCTGCCGCCGCAAATCTACACCAGCATCTTCTCAGGCGAGCGCGACGTCACCATCACCACGGAACGGAAGAAGCTGACGATCTTCTTCTCCGACATCATGGACTTCACCGGCACGACGGAGCGCATGCAGCCGGAGGAGCTGACCAACCTCCTCAACGAATACCTGACGGAGATGTCGCAGATCGCGACGTTGCACGGCGGCACCATCGATAAGTTCATCGGCGATGCCATGCTGGTCTTCTTCGGCGATCCCAAGACCGAGGGTGTGGCGGCCGATGCCCGCGCCTGCCTGCTCATGGCGGTCGACATGCAGCGGCGGCTGGAGGAGCTCAACGCGACCTGGCGCCGACGCGGCATCGAGAACCCGTTCCGCGCCCGGATGGGCATCAACACCGGCTATTGCAACGTCGGTAACTTCGGCAGCATCGACCGGATGGATTACACCATCATCGGCGCCGAGGCGAACCTCGCCGCCCGGCTGCAGGCGATCGCCGAGCCCAACGGCATCGTGCTGAGCTACGAGACCTACAGCCATGTGCAGGACCTTGTGCACGCCAACCCGCTGCCCGCGATCGCCATGAAGGGGATCAGCAGACCGGTGGTGCCCTATGCGGTCGACGGATTGCTGATCGATCTGCCGCAGCGCTCGCGCGTCATCAGCAAGCACGAGAGTGGCATCGACCTCTTCGTCGACCTCGACATCATCGATCGCGAAGCGGCGACCCACACGGTCCGGCTGCTGATGGATGCGATCGAGGCGCTGGACGCGCGGCGCCCGGCCACCGGGGAGCAGAAATAGGAGCTAGAATTCTCGCGCTAAGGTTGTCCCGCGAGCTGATTTGGGCTATACTCTCTCTTGCCACCCCCGACCGGACCTTTACGAATCACGAAAATCGGCTTGGCCCTGCCGATGGCATTTCATCGTTCTTTCTCAGAATCTTAGAGCGCCCCGACAAGCTCTTAAGAGGCCCGCGGTCGTAAGAGGAGAGGCTGACCGTCGCGCTTTCGCTA
The DNA here is from genome assembly GCA_035541335.1 of Binatia bacterium. Classification (GTDB taxonomy): domain Bacteria; phylum Pseudomonadota; class Alphaproteobacteria; order Dongiales; family Dongiaceae; genus Dongia. The sequence continues at coordinate 2,075 of DATKNM010000332.1, read as the reverse complement.
GAGGCGCCCGGCCTCGATGATGCGCTTCAAGAAGCTGCGGGTGCGCTCGTGCTGCGGGTCGCCGAAGATCTGCTCCGGGGGACCCTCCTCGTGGACGATGCCGCCGTGGAGGAAGCAGACTTTGGAGGCGACCTCCCGTGCGAAGCCCATCTCGTGGGTGGCGAGCAGCATCGTCATGCCTTCGCGGGCGAGATCGCGGACGATGTTGAGCACCTCGGAGACCAGCTCCGGATCGAGCGCCGAGGTGATCTCGTCAAGGAGCAGCACCAGCGGGTCCATGGCGAGGGCGCGGACGATCGCCACGCGCTGCTGCTGGCCGCCGGAGAGGCGGTCGGGATATTCCTTGGCCTTCTGCTCGAGGCCGATGCGCTTCAGCAGCGTCATCGCCCGCTGCTCGGCTTCCTCGCGGCCCATGCCGAGGACACGGACCGGCGCCAGCACGACGTTCTCCAGCACCGTCATGTGCGGGAACAGGTTGAAGCTCTGGAACACGATGCCGACATCGCGGCGGAGCGCGTTGAGATCGACGCCGGGACCGGTGACGCGGTCGCCGTGCAGCCTGATCTCGCCGCCCTCGATGGTTTCGAGGCCGTTGATGCAGCGGAGCAGGGTGGACTTGCCGCAGCCGGAGGGGCCGATCAGGCAGACGACCTGGTGCTGCTCGACCTGCATGTTGAGGCCCTTCAGGACCTCCATATCGCCGTAGCGCTTGGTGACGGCGTTGACCTCGATCAGCGGCATCGCGTTACCCGCCGGCGCGCATGCGGCGCTGGTCGCGCTCGATCAGGCGGTCGACCAGGCGGGTCTGCGGGATCGTGATCAGGACGAACAGGAAGGCGACGGTCATCACCGAGGAGAGGTTGAAGTGGTTGCTGGCGATGATCTTCGCCTGGTTGAAGGAATCGATGGTGCCGATCACGCTGACCAGCGCCGTATCCTTCTGCAGGCTGATGAAGTCGTTGAGCAACGGCGGAATGATGCGACGCACCGCCTGCGGCACCACCACGAAGCGCAGGGTCTGGCCGAAGCCGAGGCCGAGCGAGCGCGCCGCCGCGGTCTGGCTCCAATGGATGCTTTCGATGCCGGCGCGATAGACCTCGGCGACATAGGCGCCGTAGGTCAGCGTCAAGGCGAGGATCGCGTAGGATTCCGGCGGAAAGTCCTTGATGACCGGAAGGCCGGTCAGCGGCAGGCCGAAGCCGACCAGGTAAATGCTGATGATGACCGGCAGGCCGCGGAAGATATCGGTGTAGGCGGTGGCGATCATGCGGATCGGACGGCCCGCCTCGCCGGGGATCAACCGCGCGACGGCGACGACCAGCCCCCAGATCAGGACCAGGATCTCCGCCACGCAGAAGATGTAGATGTTGGTCCAGAAGGCGCTGAGGACCAGCCCCTTGGTGCTCCAGATCAGCGAGACGCTGAAGAACGTGAAGCCGACCGCGACCTTGTTGGCGATGACGAAGAGGCCGATCGCCAGCATCAGGATCACGGCGGCGCCATAGCCGAAGGTGCGGAAGGCGAAGTCGCGTGCGGCGGCGCTCCGGACGCGCGCCTCGACGATGTTCCCGGCGGTGATCGCCTCGCGGGCGCGGTGGGCGGCGCTCCAAGCGCGCACGGCCGGCAGGAACAGGAGGAGCGGGAGCGCGCTGGCGATCCAGAGCAACACGGCGACGATCGGCCAAGAGGCGCCGGAGCCGGTGATGGCGTCCCGGATGGCCTCCGCCGTCCAGTAGGCGGAGAGGGTGATGCCGAGGGCAACAGCCAGCGCAACCAGCGCCCAGTCGGAGCCGGGCCGCGGCGGGACCGGCGTTCGCCAAAGCTCGCCGCGCTCGGAGCGCTGATGGATGAGGGTCTCGGTCATCGGTCGAAGGAGGATGCGTTGGGCAAAACGGAAACGAGGCCCTCCCGCGCGATCCGGCGAGAGAGGGCCTCGTTGGTCATGCCGCGATCAGGGCTTGAAGTAGGGGACCTGGGTCGGATCGGAGCCCCAGGCGGCGGCGAGATACTTCGCCGCCAAGGTCTTCAAGGTGCCGTCGTCCTCGAGCGCCTTGATGATCTTGTTGATCGCGTCC
>DATKNM010000331.1:0-3786 GCA_035541335.1 Binatia bacterium | reverse complement strand
GGGGGAGATGGTGCCCAGGAGAAGACTCGAACTTCCACGGGTTGCCCCACAGGTACCTGAAACCTGCGCGTCTACCAATTCCGCCACCTGGGCACAGGTGCGTGGTCGCGGCGGGTCGCCCCGGCGCTTCGGCCGGCGCATTCTGTCCAGAAACGCTCCGAAGTCAATCGCGAAAGCGCCGCGTTTACAAACCGGAATCCTTGGCACATATCTAGTCGGGATGGGTGATCGGCCCGTTAAACCAACGGATAAATCCACGGGCAAAACCAGCGGGGTGCGAGCGTGACCATGAAACGCGGGCTGGTGACGGTCTTCGGCGGGTCGGGCTTCATCGGCCGCTACGTCGTGCGGCGGCTCGCCCATGACGGCTGGGAGGTGCGCGTCGCCGTGCGCCGCCCCGACCAGGCCCTGTTCCTGAAGACCGCCGGTCATATCGGCCAGGTGACGCCGGTCGCCGCCAATATCCGCGATACCGCCTCGGTCCGGGCGGCGGTCGCCGGCGCGGACCGGGTGGTGAACCTGGTCGGGATCCTGTTCGAGGCGGGGCCGCAGCGCTTCGATGCCGTGCAGGCCGAAGGGGCCGGCCGCGTCGCCGAGGCGGCGGCTGCGGCAAACGTAGCGGGCCTGGTGCACATCTCCGCGATCGGCGCCGATCCCAATGCCGCTGCGGCCTATGCGCGTTCGAAAGCGGCGGGCGAGGCCGCGGTCGGCAGAGCCTTTCCCGGCGCCACCATCTTCCGTCCGAGCATCGTGTTCGGGCCGGAGGACCAGTTCTTCAACCGCTTCGCCGCGATGGCGGTCGTGTCGCCGGTCCTGCCGCTGATCGGCGGCGGCACGACGCGATTCCAGCCGGTCTATGTGCTGGACGTGGCCGAAGCCGTCATGCGTGCGGTCGATGATTCTGCCCTTGCCGGGAAGCTCTTCGAGCTCGGCGGTCCGCGGATCTACAGCTTCCGCGAATTGCTGCAGCTGACGCTCGCCGAGATCGGCCGCAAGCGCATGCTGCTCACGCTGCCCTTCCCGCTGGCGGCGCTGCAGGGCGCCCTCCTGCAATCGATGCCGTTCATGCGGCCGGCGCTGACCACCGATCAGGTGAAGCTGCTGAAGCGCGACAACGTGGTGGGATCGCAGGCCGCGGGCTTCAAGGAGCTCGGCATGGTCCCCACCGCATTGGAGCCGATTCTCCCCACCTATCTCGATCGCTATCGCCCGCAAGGCTATTACAGCAGGGCGTAGTTGGAGGGCGGCATACGGCCGCCAGCCGGCGAAGCCGACCTTGGGCCGGGGCAACCCCGTATGCCGCCCTCAGCAGATTAAGTCGGGCAGGCGATAGAGCGCATAGATCAGCGCACCGCCGAGGACGACGCGGTAGACCGCAAACAAGGTGAAGCTGCCGCGCCGGACCCAATACATCAGGAACACGATCGAGAAGAAGGCGGCGATGGCGGAGATCGCCGCCATCAGCAGCAAGCGATCCGGATCCGGCGCTTCTGCGGCGGCGAAGCCGAGGAAGGTGCGGTAGAGGCCGGAAGCCGCCATCCAAGGGATCGAGAGCAGGAGCATGAAGCGCGCGGCGTCGGGCCGCTCGTAGCCCATGATCCGCGCCACCGTCACGACGAGGCCGACGCGGCTCACGCCGGGGAGCACGGCCAGGCCCTGGAAGATGCCGATGATCACCGCCTGGCGGAGCGTCATCTGCTCCACGCCCCGCACGGTAAGGCCGGCCTGATCGGCCACGTAGAGCACCACGCCGAAGGCGACGAGCAGCACCGAGATGTAGACCGGGTCGCTGATCGTGACGTCGAGCAGGGACCGGAGCGCGAAGGTGATGGCAAAGGCCGGCAGCGAGCCCAGCAGCAGATGCGCCACCAGCCGGGCTCCCGGGTCGCGCTTGCCGCGCAGCACCCGGACCAGGCTCCGCGCCATCTGGAAGACGTCCTGCCAGAGATAAAGCACCAGCGCCGCCAGGATGCCGGCATCGACCGCCGCGGCGCTGAACTGCGCCTGTTCCGGCCAGCATAGCAGGCGGCCCAGCAGGGCCGCATGGGCGGCCGGGTCGATGGGCAGGATTTCGGAGACGCCCCGCAGGATCGCCAGAATCAATATATCGACGTTGGGCACGTTGGCGTCTCAACCGGTAGGGATGTCCGCCTTATAACATTAACATCCCCGCAATCCCATCCTCTCAAATAGTACCAAAATGGTACTAAATTTGCAGGGCCTCAGACCACGATGCTTCGCGCCGCCGCTCCAGCGTGACATTCATCGGAATATTAGGTCATAAATTTTGCCCTAATCGCAACTTTCCGCTCGAAGCTGCGGGTTTCCTCGGTTAATTTCGGTTCCTGCGGTCGCGTCCCGTGAAAAGGCAGGCCGTTGCGTCAACCTTACCGATCGACACCCGGAGCGCGGCATGGCCGAGAAGCTGCTGAAGTTTGTCAATTTGCAAAGGGCGATGCCGGAAAAGCGCGGCTCCGAGGTCCGGCGCAACGATTTCGGCGAGATCTACGCCGAGTACGTCCCCGCCGCCGCCGCGGCCCAGGCCAGCCGCTGCTCGCAATGCGGCGTGCCGTTCTGCCAGGTCCATTGCCCGCTATCGAACAACATCCCGGACTGGCTGAAGCTGACCGCCGAGGGGCGGCTGGAGGAAGCCTATGAGATGTCCTCCGCCACCAACACCTTCCCGGAGATCTGCGGGCGGATCTGTCCCCAGGACCGGCTCTGTGAAGGGAATTGCGTGATCGAGCAGTCCGGCCACGGCACGGTCACCATCGGTGCCATCGAGAAGTACATCACCGACACCGCGTTCGACATGGGCTGGGTGAAGCCGGCGAAGCCGGCCCGCGAGCGCACCCGGTCGGTCGGCATCATCGGCGCCGGCCCGGCCGGCCTCGCCGCCGCCGATGCGCTCCGCCGCAAGGGCTACCAGGTGACCGTCTATGACCGACACGACCGCATTGGCGGGCTGCTGATCTACGGCATCCCGAACTTCAAGCTGGAGAAGCCGATCGTGCTGCGCCGGGCGGCGCTGCTCGAGGAGTCCGGTGTCACATTTCGGACCAATTTCGAAGTCGGCCGCGACGCCACGCTCGACGCGCTCAGGAAGCGCCATGACGCCCTGCTGATCGCGACCGGCGTCTATCGCGCGCGCGAGCTGCAGGCGCCCGGCTCCGGCGCGGGCAACATCGTCCCCGCGCTCGACTATCTCATCGCCAGCAACCGCAAGGGTCTCGGCGACACGGTGCCGGCTTTCGAGTCCGGCGCGCTTGACGCCGCGGGCAAAAACGTGGTCGTGATCGGTGGCGGCGATACCGCCATGGATTGCGTGCGCACGGCCGTGCGCCAGGGGGCGAAATCGGTGAAGTGTCTCTATCGCCGCGACCGGGCGAACATGCCGGGCTCGCAGCGCGAAGTCGCCAATGCCGAAGAGGAAGGCGTCGAGTTCCTGTGGCAGTCCCTGCCGCAGGCGTTTCTCGATGACGCCGGCAAGGTGCGCGCGGTCAAGGCGACCCGCATCCATCTCGGGCCCCCGGACGCGACCGGGCGCCAGGTGCCGACGCCGATCGAGGGCTCCGACTTCGACGTCGAGGCCGGGCTCGTGGTGAAGGCGCTCGGCTTCGATGCCGAGGACCTGCCCAAACTGTTCGACGCGCCGGCCCTGGCGGTGACCGCCGCCGGCACGATCAAGATCGACTGGCGGACGCTGATGACCGCGATCCCCGGCGTGTTCGCCGCCGGCGACATCGTGCGCGGCGCCTCGCTCGTGGTCTGGGGCATCCGCGACGG
>DATKNM010000330.1:0-3766 GCA_035541335.1 Binatia bacterium | reverse complement strand
GATTCCCGGCTTCGGGAAATCCGGGACATGGCGGACATGCGCCTTCAGGTCGAATTCGGGCTTCATCAGGGTTCCGAGACTGGCTTGCGGTGGGATCGAGGCTGTATAAGCCATTTGCCGGGCGGGTAAAAGTCCCGGTTTCCCTGGGGGAATGACGGGTTTTGGGGGACGGGGGCATGGCCAAGGCGCAGAAGATCGACCGCATGGATCTGAAGATCCTGGTCGCCCTGCAGGCGGACGGGCGGATGAGCAACCTCGACCTCGCCGCCAAGGTGGGACTCTCGGCGAGCCCTTGCCACGCGCGGCACCGCGACCTCGAGAAGCAGAAGGTGATCCGCGGCTATCGCGCCGACATCGACCTCGCCAAGCTGACCGACCATGTCGAGGTCCTGTCCTTCGTCACGCTGCACAAGCACGGCCGCGTGCAGCAGGGCGCCTTCGAGAAGCTGATCGAGGAGACGCCCCAGGCGATCGCCTGCTACCAGATCTCCGGCAACTTCGACTACATCGTCCACTTCGTCTGCCGCAGCGTCGGGGACTACGTCTCCGTCCACAACGAGCTCATCGAGCAGGAGCCGAACATCGCTTCGGTCACCACCAACGTCATCATGTCCGAGACCAAGAAGTTCGCCGGCTATCCCTTGAAGGAGCTGGTCGAGCCGGCGGCCCCCAAGGAAGCCTGAGCGACCGCGCGCTCCGCCTCAGCAGAAGAAATCACTGTTTTGCTGCCTTAACCTTGGTAAATATTCTGGTCGGGGCGGCAAAATCGGCAGCAAGTTATTGGCCCTCAACACTATTTTAATCCCCAGATCGTCATGATCGCCGCGTGGGACGGGTCGGAAACGGCCTCTCCGGCGCGGCGTTTCTCTTTAGAGCGCGAAGTGGATAACCGAACGATGCAGAACAACCTCGCCAAGGTCGCCCGCAACCGTCCGTCCCGCGGGCGGTCCGCGGCGCACCCGGCTCCGTCCAACAGCAACCTGAAGCTGGTAAGCGATGAGGCCGCGGCGCCCGATCACCGGCGGATCCTCGCTTATCTCGCCGCCGAGAAGCCGGCGACGCCGTGCCTGGTGGTCGATCTCGACATCGTCGCGACGAAGTACCATGGCCTCCGCCAGGCGCTGCCGGCGGCCGAGATCTTCTATGCCGTGAAGGCCAATCCGGCGCCGGAGGTGCTGGCGCGCCTCGCCGCCCTCGGTTCCAGCTTCGACACCGCTTCCGCCGGCGAGATTCGCCAGGTGCTGGCGACGGGCGCCGATCCGAAGCGCATCTCCTTCGGCAACACCATCAAGAAGACCTCCGACATCGCCTTCGCCCACGAGGTCGGCGTCGATCTCTTCGCCTTCGATTCCGAGGCGGAGCTCCGCAAGATCGCTGCGGCCGCGCCGGGCGCGCGGGTCTTCTGCCGCATCCTGGTGGAAGGCAAGGGCGCGCTCTGGCCCTTGAACAAGAAATTCGGCTGCGCGCCGGAAATGGCGGCGGACCTCCTGGTCCTGGCCCCCACGCTCGGCCTCGTTCCCTACGGCGTCTCCTTCCATGTCGGCTCGCAGCAGCTCGATCCGACGCAATGGGCCGGGGCGATCGCCGAGGCGAAGCGCATCTTCGACCGCACGGCGTCGCATGGCGTCGCGCTGAAGATGGTGGATCTCGGCGGCGGCTTTCCGGCGACCTACGGCCCGGGCATCCCTGCCGTCGCCGGCTATGGCGCGGCGATCGCGCGGGCGCTGGAGGAGAGCTTCGGCGACCGGCAGCCCGAGGTCATCGTCGAGCCCGGCCGCTACATGGTGGGCGATGCCGGCGTGCTGGAGACCGAGGTCGTGCTGGTGTCGCGGAAGTCCTATGACGACGACCGCCGCTGGGTCTATCTCGACATCGGCCGCTTCGGCGGTCTCGCAGAAGCCGAGGGCGAGGCGATCCGCTACCGCATCCGCCCGGTAAGCCAGAGCGCCGCCGCGGAAGCGCCGGTGGTGCTGGCGGGGCCGACCTGCGACTCCGCCGACATCCTCTACGACAAGGCCGGCTATGCGCTCCCCGCCGACCTCGCCTGTGGCGACCGGCTCCGAATCTTCTCGACCGGCGCCTACACGACCACCTATTCGGCGGTCAATTTCAACGGCTTCGCGCCGCTCCGCGCGATCTACATCTGAATCTCCGAGAATCCGCGGCCTGCACCCGGGTGGACCCTGAAGTCCACCCGGGACTGGCCGCGGCCGTTCCCGCCATGGCATAGTCGACCACCAGAACCTGTGGACGACAGCGGATTGCATACCATGCGGCGGTATCGCCGAGATTTCCGGATCCTCGCTGTAGCCTGTCTCGCGCTCGGCCTCGAAGCCCATGCGGCAGAGGCGGGGGCGCAGCGCCCGATCATCGGCCAATGGTGCGGCGTCGATGACTATGTCATCAGCGTCGGGCCGGACGGCATCTCCTTCCACGCCCGGCGCGGCTATTACTCCCCGCCGGCCTTCGATATAAGCGTCGCCGACGACCATGCCGACTACCGCCAGCGCTACGAGGCGCTGGAGGTCACGGTGAGCTGCCGGCTCTCGCTGCAGAGTCAGGAGCTCGCCACCGAGAATTGCGACAATCCGGAAGACAGCTTCTACCCCAAGGCGGGCGAGACGGCGGAGCTGCACCGCTGCGTCCCGAAACCGGAACCGAGCGTCTGATCCGGACCTGAACAATGGCCGAGACGGGATGGGTCCGGACGGGACCCGGCGACCAGGGGACCACCCAGGGAACGACCCTGGGGACCACGTGGCAGTTCGGCGGCGCCTGGACGCTCGCCCATGCCTCCACCCTCGACCAGGCCGTGTCGCGCCTCGGCGCAACCGCCCGCGCGCTCACCCTCGATCTCTCCGCCGTCGAGATGCTGGACACGGTCGGCGCCTGGCTGATCGTGCGCGCGGCGGAGAAGGCCGGCGCCGCCGGCGCCCAGCTTGCGTGGGTCGAGCCCTCGGATGCGCTGAAGCCGCTGTTCCATCGCGTTCTCGAAGCCGGTCCCGAGCCGGATCTGCCGGAGCCGAAGCGCGTCCTCTTAATCGACTGGCTGATCGATCTCGGCGCTGCGACCGAGACGGTGGGAAGGGAGGCGCTCGACCTGCTCGCCTTCTTCGGCGCGCTGGTGGAGACGCTCGCCGGCCTGGTGATGCGGCCCGCCCGGCTGCGCTGGGTCTCGGTGATGTCCCATATCGAACGCACCGGTTTGAACGCGCTGCCGATCGTCGGCATGATCTCGTTCCTGGTCGGCGTGGTGCTGGCGTTCCAGGGCGCCGATCAGCTTCGCCGCTTCGGCGCGCAGGTCTTCACCGTCAACATGGTCGGCATCTCGGTGCTGCGCGAGATGGGCATCCTGCTGACGGCGATCGTGGTCGCGGGCCGATCGGGCTCGGCCTTCACCGCCGAGATCGGCGCCATGCAGGTGAACGAGGAGGTGGACGCCCTCAGGGTGACCGGCCTCGATCCTATGGAGGTCTTGGTGGCGCCGCGCGTGATCGCGCTCGTGATCGCGCTTCCGCTCCTCACCTTCTTCGCCGACATGATGGGCCTGCTCGGCGGCGGCGTGATGAGCGTGCTGCTGATCGACGTCAGCTTCGGGCAGTATTGGCGGCTGCTGAACAACGCGGTCGCGCTCAACACCTTCATCGTCGGCCTGGTGAAGGCGCCGGTCTTCGCGCTGCTGATCGCGCTGGTCGGCTGCTTCGAGGGCCTGCGCGTCTCCGGCAGCGCGGAGAGCGTCGGGCGCCTGACGACGCGCTCGGTGGTC
>DATKNM010000329.1:0-3877 GCA_035541335.1 Binatia bacterium | reverse complement strand
TCCCGCTCGCGGCGGAACTGGGTGCTCTTCAGGGTCGCCGCTTCCCGAGGTCTAACTTCCATGGGTCTATTAGACCGGAACCGGCGATCCTGGAAAAGAGGAGGCGCAACCCCCGGGTGTGCCCCCGGTGTGCGTCACGTCGTCTTTGGGGCGGCTTACTTCTTGCCGAAGCTCTGCTTATACGAGGATTCCTGCTTCAAGCCTTCCTCGGCCTTCTTCTTCGGCTTCTTCTTCTCGCGGCTCGACTTCTGCTGACCCTTGGCCATTTCGGACTCCGTCAGTGGTTTCGACGTCATCAAATCTACACGGTCCACACCGGACGTCTAGAGCGTCGCCCCCACGCCGGGTAGGGAGTTGCGTTCCCTGCATGGGCCCCCCGGCGCCGGGGGAGGGGCGACATCCGCCGCCGAGCGGCTATCTTTCACGGGATGCACAGCAGTGAGGCGCTCCCCGTGATTCCCTTTTCCGTCCTCGACCTCTCGCCGATCTGCCAGGACGGCACCGCCGCCGACGCCTTCCGCAACACCCTCGACCTCGCGCGGGCGGCGGAGCGACTCGATTTCAAGCGCTACTGGCTGGCCGAGCACCACAACATGCCCGGCATCGCCAGCGCCGCCACGGCCGTCGTCATCGCCCATGTGGCGGGAGGGACCAAGACCATCCGGGTCGGCTCGGGCGGGATCATGCTCCCGAACCACGCCCCCCTCATCATCGCCGAGCAGTTCGGGACGCTGGAATCTCTGTTCCCGGGCCGGATCGATCTCGGCCTCGGGCGTGCGCCGGGCACCGACATGCGGACCGCGCGGGCGCTCCGCCGCAACCTCTCCGGCAGCGACGACAGCTTCCCGCAGGACGTGATGGAGCTCTTGAGCTACTTCCAGGCGCACGCGCCCACCGAGCCCCATGTCATGGGTCAGCAGGTGCGCGCCGTTCCGGGCGCCGGCCTTGGCGTTCCGCTCTGGATACTCGGCTCCAGCCTGTTCGGCGCGGAGCTGGCGGCGCTCCTCGGCCTGCCCTACGCCTTCGCCTCGCATTTCGCGCCCGATTACCTGATGCAGGCGCTGGAGATCTATCGCAGCCGCTTCAAGCCTTCGGAGAGCCTGGCGAAGCCCTATGCCATGGCCTGCATCGGCGTCTTTGCCGCCGAGACCGATCGCGAGGCGCAGCGGCTCTTCACCTCGCTGCAGCAGCAGTTCCTGGCACTCCGCCGCGGTTCGCCCGGACCGCTGCCGCCGCCGCTGGAAACGATGGAGGGCTTCTGGTCGCCCCAGGAGCGCGCCATGGTGGAGCACAGCCTCCGCTATGCGGTGGTCGGCGCGCCGGATACGGTCCGCCGCGGCATCGCCGAGTTCCTCGCCATGACCAAGGTCGATGAGCTGATGGTGACGGCGCAGATCTACGATCACGCGGCGCGGCTGCGCTCGTTAGAGATCACCGCCGCCACGAGGGACGCGTTGGCGAAACCGACTCGGAAAGCCGGTTGATGCGGGGCGGGACGATCGCCACCTTGGTCAGGAAGTCGACGAACACCATCATCATCTCGACGTGCGCGTCGTCGGTCCCGAGCGGCAGCTGGGCGGATTCGATGAACTTGAACTCCTTGTAGGGGCCGAGATAGGCCGGCCGGTAGAAGCGCGGCGACCGGTGCTCCAGCACCCATAGATGATGCTGCCAGATCGGATTGGGTGCCTTCTGCATGGGAATCTCGGAGAGGCAAAGCCCGGTCCAGTCGGCGGCCATGTTCTCCCGGATCGCGGTGCCGATCAGCCGATAGCGGAAATCCAGCGGCTCGCGCAGCACCTCGACGAGGACGATGTGGCGGGCGAGGCGCGGCACCTCCAGCAAGGGATCGAAATCGGTCCGCGACGGGATCCGACGGTCGCCCTTCTTGCGCAGCCAGTATTCATAGCCGGCACGCGTCACCGGCGAGCGCAATTGCGTCTCGTCGATGGCCGCCGATCCCTGGTCGCTGATCACCGTCACGCGCGATTTCTCCCTGTCGCGGGCCAGCTTAGGTCGGCGCCCGGCGATGCGGGAAGGGGAATCATGTCCGGAATGAGTATCAGGGTGTGAGATTTGGGAGTACGGACCTCCCGACCTGACTCAGATCATTTCCCGCTGCTTGATCGCGAGATACCGATTGATGAGGTCGGTCCCGATGCGGTTGTAGGGGGCCTCCAGGCACTGGACGCCGAGGCGGCGCAGGCGCTCGAAGACGATGAGCCGGTCGCGGCGCAGCTCGTCGGCCACCACCGAGCGCGCCACCGCTTCCATGGAATCCGGCACCGCATCCGGCGGCATGTCGATCATGGCACGCAGCTCCGGATCCTGCAGGGTCACGAACAGCACCAGGTGGCGCTGGGAGAGCCGGCCGAGATTCTCCAGCATGAGCTCGGCGGTGACGGTATCGACGAAGTCGGTGATGAGCACGATCAGCGAGCGCCGCCGCAGCTGCTGCGAGAGCATGGTGAGGCCGAGGGTGAAGTTGGTCTCCTCCGCGGCATAATCCAATTCCGCCGTCAGGCGTTGCAGCCGAGGGAAGCGATCGACCCCGCCCGCCGGCTCGGCATAGAGGCGGACCTTGGAATCGAAGCCGAACAGCCCGACCCGGTCGCCGCCCTTCAGGGAGGCGTAGCCGAGCAGCAGGCCGGCGTTGATCGCGTGGTCGAGGCGCGGCACGCCCGCCATCGGCTCGCGCATCAGATGGCCGGTGTCGAGCGCCAGGATGATCTGGTGGTTGCGCTCGCTGCGGAACTCCTTGCAGACCAGGCGGCGGTGCCGGGCCGAGTGCTTCCAGTCGATGGCGCGGCGGTCGAAGCCCGGCTGGTAGTCGCGCAGCGCGTCGAACTCCGAGCCGTCGCCGAGCTCGCGCTGGTCCTTGATGCCGAAGATTGAGTCCTGGCGGCTGAGCGCGATCGCGGCAGCCCGCACCGCACGGATGTTCGGCACCACGCGGAGCTTCAGGTCCAGTGCCTGCTTCGGCTGCAGGCGCATCAATCCATAAGGTCCGGTCCAGCGCAGCCAGAGCGTCGGCAGGGCGGCGGTGCCGCGCCGCTTCGGCAGCATCGGCACCTCGATCCGCAGCGCTCCGAGGCTCTCGACTTGGTTGGAGTCGACCGGGATCTCGATCCGCGGCGGCAGCGCGACGATCGGATCGTGGTCGATGATCGCCTCGATCCGGGCCGGCGTCCGCGGGCCGGCGAAGGCGAGTTCCAGCGTCAGCGGCATCGGCTCGCCGACATAGAGCATGGCGGGGGGTTGCAAGGTCGCCGCCAGATGACGCTTCGGCATCGCCAGCAACAGGTCGCCCAGCATGGCGAACAGCACGACGCCGAGATAGGCGAGGCCGAGCGGCCAGAGCGACGGCGCCGTCGCCGCCAGCAGCAGGGCCAGCAGCGGTGCGGCGCCCAGCAGGGCGATGGCGCGGCCGGTGGGCAGGATCACGGCAGCAGGCCCTTCATCGCGGCCTAATCATCGCGGGGCGGGTGTGGCCGCGACGATCTGGCCGATGATCTGGTCGAAGGTCAGGCCCTCGATCTCGGCGCCCGGCGAGAGCACGACGCGGTGCCTGAGGACCGGCGTCGCCAGGTGCTTCACGTCGTCCGGAATGACGTAGTCCCGGGCGTTGAGCGCCGCATAGGCGCGCGATGCCATGGCGAGCATGCTGGCCGCGCGCGGGCTGGCGCCGAATTGCAGCGAAGGATGCTCCCGGGTGGCGCGGGTGAGATCGACGATGTAGGCGATGTTCTCCGCCGAGAGCCGCACCTGCTCGATCGCGCGCCGGCAGCGGCCGAGCTGGTCGAGGTCGAAGACCGGCTGGATCCCGGCGGTCTCCAGCTTCGGCATGGCGCCGTGGCTGCCGTGGCGGGCGACGATC
>DATKNM010000328.1:0-2496 GCA_035541335.1 Binatia bacterium | reverse complement strand
ATGGAGGAGGGCAAGTACACGATCGCCCAGGCCAACGCCACGGTCGACGCCAAGAACAAGCTGGTCGATGACCTGATCTCGTGCCGGCGCAGCGGCGACTTCGTCATGGCCCGCCGCGACGACATCGAATACATCGACGTCAGCCCGAAGCAGCTGGTGTCGGTGGCGGCGGCGCTCATCCCGTTCCTTGAGAACGACGACGCCAACCGCGCCCTCATGGGCTCGAACATGCAGCGCCAGGCGGTGCCGCTGCTCCAGGCCCAGGCGCCGCTGGTCGGCACCGGCATGGAGGGCACGGTCGCGCGTGATTCCGGCGTCGCCATCGGCGCGCGCCGGGGCGGCGTTATCGACCAGGTGGACGCGACCCGCATCGTCATCCGGGCGACCGGCGAGACCGATCACGGCGCGCCGGGCGTCGATATCTACAACCTCTTGAAGTTCCAGCGCTCGAACCAGAACACCTGCATCAACCAGCGTCCGCTGGTGAAGGTGGGCGACGTGGTGGAGAAGGGCGACATCATCGCCGACGGTCCCTCGACCGATCTCGGCGAGCTCGCGCTCGGCCGCAACGTGCTCTGCGCTTTCATGCCGTGGCAGGGCTACAACTTCGAGGACTCGATCTTGATTTCCGAGCGGATCGTGTCGGACGACGTCTTCACCTCGATCCACATCGAGGAATTCGAGGTGATGGCCCGCGACACCAAGCTCGGCCAGGAGGAAATCACCCGCGACATTCCGAACGTGGGTGAAGAGGCCCTGAAGAACCTCGACGAGGCCGGCATCGTCTATATCGGCGCCGAGGTGAAGCCGGGCGACATCCTGGTCGGCAAGGTCACGCCGAAGGGCGAGAGCCCGATGACGCCGGAAGAGAAGCTGCTGCGCGCGATCTTCGGCGAGAAGGCCTCCGACGTGCGCGACACCTCGATGCGGCTGCCGCCGGGCGTCTCCGGCACGGTGGTCGAGGTGCGCGTATTCTCCCGGCGCGGCGTCGACAAGGACGAGCGTGCGCTCGCCATCGAGCGCGCCGAGATCGAGCGCCTCGCCAAGGACCGCGACGACGAGAAGGCGATCCTGGAGCGCAACGTCTACAGCCGCCTGAAGGAGCTGCTGCTGAACCAGACCGCCACCGGCGGTCCGAAGGCGCTGAAGGCGGAGACCAAGATCACCGATAAGGTGCTGTCGGAGTTCACGCCGGGCCAGTGGCGCCAGATCGCGGTCAAGAACGACAAGCGCATGGCCGAGATCGAGGCCCTGAAGAAGCAGTTCAACGAGAGCGTCCAGGCCCTCGAGAAGCGCTTCGAGAGCAAGGTCGAGAAGCTGCAGCGCGGCGACGAGCTGCCGCCGGGCGTCATGAAGATGGTGAAGGTGTTCGTCGCGGTGAAGCGCAAGCTGCAGCCGGGCGACAAGATGGCCGGCCGTCACGGCAACAAGGGCGTCGTGTCCAAGATCGTCCCGATCGAGGACATGCCGTACCTCGACGACGGCACGCCGGTCGACATCGTCTTGAACCCGCTTGGCGTGCCGTCGCGCATGAACGTCGGTCAGATCCTGGAGACCCATTTGGGCTGGGCCTGCGCCAGCCTCGGGCGCCAAGTCGGCCAGATGCTCGACCGGATCCGCGAGCACGGCAAGACCGTCGAGCTCCGGAAGACGATGAAGGATATCTACGGCGACCGCTCGTTCAAGCACGACATCGCTGACCTGCCGGACGACCAGCTGATCGAGATGGCGGAGCACATCCGGACCGGCGTGCCGGTCGCCTCGCCGGTGTTCGACGGCGCCCGCGAGGAGGACATCGTCCAGATGCTGGAGAAGGCCGGGCTGCACGCCTCGGGCCAGGTGCATCTGACGGATGGCCGGACGGGCGACCGGTTCGAGCGCCAGGTCACGGTCGGCTACATCTACATGCTGAAGCTGCACCACCTGGTGGACGACAAGATCCACGCGCGTTCGATCGGCCCCTACAGCCTCGTCACCCAGCAGCCGCTGGGTGGCAAGGCGCAGTTCGGCGGCCAGCGGTTCGGCGAAATGGAGGTCTGGGCGCTGGAAGCCTACGGCGCCGCCTACACCCTCCAGGAGATGCTGACCGTGAAGTCGGACGACGTCTCGGGCCGCACCAAGACCTACGAGGCGATCGTCCGCGGCGACGACAACTTCGAGGCGGGTATCCCGGAATCCTTCAACGTGCTGGTGAAGGAGCTCCGGTCGCTCGGCCTCAACGTCGAGCTGACGCAAACGAACTATTGATCGACTTCGGGATCGGATCGCTGCCTCCGGTGAATGGGCCGGGGGTGGCCAGATGGAGAGAGTAATGAACCAGGAACTGATGAATGTCTTCGGCCAGACCTCTGGCACGCAAACTTTCGATCAGATCAAGATCGCCATCGCGAGCCCGGAGCGCATCCGCTCCTGGTCGTTCGGCGAGATCAAGAAGCCGGAGACGATCAACTACCGGACCTTCAAGCCGGAGCGCGACGGCCTGTTCTGCGCCCGGAT
>DATKNM010000327.1:0-3773 GCA_035541335.1 Binatia bacterium | reverse complement strand
GCGATGCATCCAGCCAAACCACGCAGGTGAAGCATGACACTCCAGGCCATCGGCATCACCAAGACCTTCGGCAGCTTCACCGCGCTGAAGAACGTGAGCCTCACCATCGCCAAGGGCGAGTTCATGGCGCTGCTCGGCCCTTCGGGCTCGGGCAAGACCACCCTGCTCCGCATCCTCGCCGGGCTCGACACCCAGGATGCCGGCGAGATCCGCTCCGACGACGAGGACGTCACCGGCCGCTCGCTGCGCGATCGCCGGGTCGGCTTCGTGTTCCAGCACTACGCGCTCTTCAAGCACATGACCGTCTCCGAGAACGTGGCCTTCGGCCTGAAGGTGCGTCCGGCGGAGACCCGGCCGAGCCCGCCGGAGATCACGCGCCGCGTCAACGAGCTGCTGCGGCTCGTGCAATTGGAGCACATGGGGACCCGCTTCCCGAGCCAGCTCTCCGGCGGCCAGCGCCAGCGCGTGGCGCTGGCCCGCGCCCTCGCGATCGAGCCCTCGGTGCTCCTGCTCGACGAGCCGTTCGGCGCCCTCGACGCCAAGGTCCGGAAGGAACTGCGCCACTGGCTGCGCCGCCTCCATGACGAGATGCAGCTGACCTCGGTCTTCGTCACCCACGACCAGGAGGAGGCGCTGGAGCTCGCGGATCGTGTCGCCGTCATGAGCCAGGGCAAGATCGAGCAGGTCGGCACGCCGGACGACGTCTATCACCGCCCGGGCACGGCCTTCGTCTACGAGTTCATGGGCAACGTCAACCGCTTCGACTGCCGCATCCAGGAAGGCCAGGCCAAGGTCGGGCCGCTGCTGGTGTCGGCGCCGGAATTCCCTGCCGCCCGCGACCTCCCCGGCCTCGCCTATGTCCGCCCGCACGACATCACCTTGCGTGCCGCCGACGAGCCCGGCCTCCCGGCGGTCATCCGCCACGTCTTCACCGCCGGCCCCGGCATCCGCGTCGAGCTCGAACGCCGCGATACCCTGACCGCGATCGAAGCCAACGTCCCCCACGACGCCAGCCGCCAGCTGCTGCTGACGCCCGGCACCGAGGTCTCGCTGACCTTCTCCGGCGCGCGGGTGTTCGCCGCGGGTTGAGCGCCCCTCAGCCCACCATCCCACCCCACGCAGCCCCACCCCGCGTGTTCCGCAACCCTTCCGACTCGGCGGAGCGCGTAGTCTTAGCCCTTCGCGCCGTATCACTATTCCAGCCTCGCCCGGCCCTCACGCGGGCCGCGATGAGACTGTTTTCGCGTGGGAATTGGCTTTGTTCAGGTATTTCGAAAACATCATCCAGCCGACCGCGCCCGGCCCCGACGTGGAGCCGCCGGAAGGGCTCGCGACCTTCTATTGGCATTTCGCCAAGCAGGCCCGCGGCCTCGTCATCGCGCTCTTCGTCGTCGGCTTCATCGTGGCGGCATTGGACACCACCATCCCTGCCTTCATCGGCCGGGTGGTCAATCTCCTCAGCCATTCCGCGCCGGACGCGCTGCTCCGCGAGCACTGGCCGCAACTGCTTCTGATGGCGGCGGTGCTGCTGATCGCCCGGCCGCTGGCGATCCTGAGCCAGAACCTCATCACCAACCAGGCGATCGCGCCCGGCTTGACCAACGTGATCCGCTGGCAGAGCCACTGGCATGTGGTGCGGCAGAGCTGGACCTTCTTCCAGAACGACTTCGCCGGCCGCATCGCCAACCGGGTGATGCAGACCGGGCCGGCCTTGCGCGAGTCCGTCGTCGCCGCCACCAACGCCGTCTGGTACATCTGCGTCTATGGCGGCAGCGCCATCATCCTCACCGGCAGCAACGATCTGCGGCTCTGCCTGCCGATGCTGGTCTGGTTCGCCAGCTACGCGGTGATGCTGCGCTATTTCGTGCCGATCCTGCGCGAGCGGTCCCGCGAGATGTCCGAGGTCCGCTCGACGCTGACCGGCCGCATCGTCGACAGCTACACCAACATCCTGACCGTGAAGCTGTTCGCCCGGCCGAAGGACGAGGACGCCTTCGTCCGCGCCGCCGTCGACCACCATACCGAGACCTTCCACCGCCAGCAGCGGATGATCACCCGCTTCTCGCTCTGCCTCGTCACCTTGAACGCGCTGATGGTGGCGGCGACCGGCACTATCGCGATCTGGCTCTGGGTCCGCGGCAGCATCGGCCTCGGCGTCGTCGCCATGGCGCTGCCCTTGACCTGGCAGATCGCCAACATCGCCGGCTGGGTCGCGCAGAACGTGACCGCGATCTTCGAGAACGTCGGCATCGTGCAGGACGGCATGCGCTCGATCGCCGTGCCGCGACAGATGCCGGACGCGCCCAATGCCGGCACGCTGAAGGTCGAGCGCGGCGAGATCCGCTTCGCGGACGTGCGCTTCGGCTACGGCACCGAGCGCGGCCTGCTGCACGGCATCAACCTCACGATCAAGCCCGGCGAGCGCGTCGGCCTGGTCGGCCCCTCCGGCGCCGGCAAGTCCACCCTCGTCAACCTGCTGCTGCATTTCTACGACGTCGAGGACGGCCGGATCCTGATCGACGGCCAGGACATCGCCGGCGTCACCCAGGAGAGCCTCCGCGCCAAGATCGCGGTTGTCACCCAGGACACCTCGCTGCTGCACCGCTCGATCCGCGACAACATCCGCTATGGTCGACCGGCCGCCGGCGACGACGAGGTGATCGAGGCCGCGCGCCGCGCCCATGCCCTCGACTTCATCGAGAAGCTGGAGGATTGGAACCACCGCAAGGGCTTCGAGGCCCATGTCGGCGAGCGCGGCGTGAAATTATCCGGCGGCCAGCGCCAGCGCGTCGCCATCGCCCGGGTGATCCTGAAGAACGCGCCGATCCTGGTGCTGGACGAGGCGACCTCGGCGCTCGATTCCGAGGTCGAGGCGGCAATCCAAGAGCAGCTCGAAGGCTTGATGGAGGGCCGCACCGTCGTCGCGATCGCGCACCGCCTCTCCACCATCGCCCGCATGGACCGCCTCGTGGTGCTCGACCAGGGCCGCATCGTCGAATCCGGCAGCCACGCCGAGCTCCTGGCCAAGAACGGCCCCTACGCCAAGCTCTGGCACCGCCAGTCCGGCGGCTTCATCGAGGACGGCATCGGCCACGGCACCGTCGGCCACCCCGCCGGCGAGATGACCGCGGCGGAGTGACTTACCCCAGATCCGGCGACAGCACCCGATCCGCCGCCGCGATCTCCTCCGCCGCCTGCGCCGCCGCGGGTCGTGCGAGCGTCCGCGCATACCACGCCGCCAGATGCGGATGCTCGCCGACCGAAGGCCCCTTCAGCCGCTGGGTCCACAGCACGGTCATGAACATCGCGATATCCGCTGCCGAAAACGCGCCGCAGAACCACTCGCGCCCGTCCAGCCGCGCATCGAGTCCCGCGAACTGCCGCACGATCTCGGCATCCGCGCGTCCGCCCTCCGCGACCCGCGCCGCCTGCCGGGCCGCATCGGCGAGCGGCGGCTCGGTGCGGTAGAGCAGGTTCCGCACCGGCGCGAACAGGATCTCGTCCGCCTCGAGCTCCGCCTGCCGGCAGAGCGCCCGCGCCTTCGCCGCGCGCGGATAGAGCGGCGGCGTCGGATAGGCGTCCTCCAGGTATTCCAGGATCACCGTCGAATCGAAGAGCGTGAAGTCGTCCTCCACCAGCACCGGCACCTGGCCCTTGGGATTGGCGGCGACGACCGCCGGATGCTTCGGCCGATAGCCCTCGGCCTGGGTGAACGGCACCCGCACCTGCACATAGCCGAGCCCCTTCTCCCGGAGCGCGATCTCCACCTTGCG
>DATKNM010000326.1:0-8456 GCA_035541335.1 Binatia bacterium | reverse complement strand
GATCGCCTGCAGGAGGTGGCGGCCAAGTATCGGATGCGGTGAGTCAGCGCCAGTTTCTTTGCGGCGCTTCGGCAGCGAGCGCGGCCACAGCCTGCTCCATCGCCTTGGTGAAGTCCGGGCGGCTGCCGGTCCAGGCGACGGTCGCGCCGACGAAGACGTCGACCACCACCGGAACGAGGGCGATCTCACCCTTCGGCAGGACGCGCCCCAGGCCCTGAAGAAAGACCGGGATCACCGGCGCCTCCGGGTGCAGTTCCTTCAGCCGCGCAACGCCGCCCTTGAACCGACCGAGCGCCTCGCTCTCGCCGCGGGTGCCCTCCGGGAAGACCAGCAGGATCTCGTTTCTGGAGAGCGCGTCCGCGCATTCCTTCAGGGGATCGGCGTCGCGCGCCAGCTTGCCGGGTGCAGAACGCTCGATCGGGATCATGTTGACGATATTCAGGGTGAACCAGGCGAGGACGGGGTTGCGCAGGAAGTAGTCCGCCGCCGCCACCGGGCGCAGCATATTGAGGCGGCGCAAGGGAAAGAGCGACATCAGCACGAAGGTGTCGAGATGGCTGTTGTGGTTGGCGACGACGATCGCCGGGCCTTTCTGCGGAAGCCGCTCCTGATGCCGCACGTTCAAGCCCAGCACCACCAGGACCAGCGGCCGCGCGATCAGGATCCAGAACAGCAGGTGCAGGGCACGGAGCATGGGCTAATAGTGCAGGTAATAGACGTAGTGGAAGAAGAGCGGCGCCGTGAAGGTGAGGCTATCCACCCGGTCGAGGATGCCGCCATGTCCCGGCAGGATGTTGCCGCTGTCCTTGATGCCGAGGTCCCGCTTCACCGCCGAGACCGAGATGTCGCCGAGGAAACCGGCGGCGCCGATCAGCAGGCCGGCGCCCAAGGCCTCGACCGGATTGAGCGGCGTAAGGTAAGGCGCCGCGACCACGGCGACCACCACGGTGGTGACGATGCCGCCGAGCAGGCCTTCCAGGGTCTTCTTGGGGCTCACCTTGGGGACCACCTTGCGGCGGCCGAGGCTCTTGCCCCAGACGTACTGCGCCACGTCGTTCAATTGGGTCAGCAGCAATAGATATACCAACAGCCCGTCGCTGCCGCCGGCGGGATTGCCCGCGGCCGGCAGGACCAGCAGATAGGCCATGTGGCTCAGGCTGAAGACCGTGGTCATCAGCCCCCAATGCAGCGTGCCGGCGGCGCGGATGAAGCCCTCGGTCTCGCCGATCAGCACCATCCGCGCCGGCAGGAGCAGGAACGCATAGACCGGGATGAAGATGATGAACATGCCGTACCAGGCATCGGCGGCCCAGTAATACTGGATCGGGATCGCGAGATAGGCCCAGAACAGCACGCGATGATCGGCGCGCCGGGTCGGAATGAGGGTGATGTATTCCTTGAAGGCGAGGAAGCTGACGAAGCCGAGGAGGCTGATGGCGACGATCGGCTTCAGGGCGATGGCGACGCCGAAGAGCGCGACGATGATCCACCAGGTGCGGATGCGCTGGCGGAGCTCGGTGTAGTCGCGCTCCGGCCGCCGGGCCTTCAGGATCAGCGAGGTCGCGCTGGCGACGACCAGCAGCGCCAGGATGCCGAGCAGCGCGAAGCCGACGCTGGGCGCCATGTCGAGATCGAGGATGCCGAAGCTCATCGGCCCTTCACCTGATGCAACGCCTGCCGCATCCGGTTGGCGATGGTGACGACGATCAAGAGACCGAGCGCCGCGATCACCAGGGTCATCCAGAGGCCCGCAGGCACGCCGCAGCCGAGCAGAAAGCCCAAGAGGCCGAAGGCGAAGGCGCGGTCGCTCTTCCCCATCGGTCCGTCATAGCGGCGGTCGGCGCCGACCTGGATCGCCACCACGCCCGCCATCTCGCTCAGGCCCGCGAGCAGGACCACGATCACGACCACGGCGGGCTCGAGATCGAGCAGCGCGAAGGGGAGATAGAGGGCGGCGTCGGAGACGACGTCACAGAGTTCGTTCAGGAAGGCGCCGAGCGCGCTCTTCTGCCCGTGCTCGCGCGCCAGCATGCCGTCGATGGCGTTCAAGGCCATGCGGAGGAACAGCACCGCCGGCAACAGGAACCAGATGCGTCCGCTCGGCTGCGCGGCGGCGATGAGGATGCCGGCGGCGATCGACAGCAGCGCCGCGCCCAGGGTCACCTGGTTCGCGGTCACGCCGATCGCCGCCAGGCGGCGCACGATCGGCCGCAACAGGCCCTGGAAAGCCGGTTTGATCTGATAGATGCTCGGCATCCCCGCGCCGCTGCTCGGAATTCTGTGGTCCCCGCGCCGAAGGTTCCACGCGACCGGGCGAGGGTCAAGCGATTCAACCGGAGGTCCGATGCAGGCAGCCGCCATCGTTGAAAAGTTGAATCTGACACCGCATCCGGAAGGCGGCTGGTTCCGCGAGACCTACCGCGCGGCGGAGCAGATCGCGGCCGCCGCCCTCCCCCGGCGATTTGACGGGCCGCGCGCCATATCGACGGCGATCTACTACCTGCTGGAAGCCGGGCAATGCTCCAAGCTGCACCGGATCCGCTCGGACGAGGTCTGGCACTTCTATGCCGGCGGCGCGCTGATCGTGGTCGAGATCGCCGCCGACGGGACCTTGCGGGAAACACGGCTCGGCCCCGACCTCGAGGCCGGAGACGTGGCACAGCACGTGGTCCCGGCCGGAGCCTGGTTCGGCGCGCACCCGGCCGAGGGCACCGGTTTCGCGCTGGTGGGGTGCACGGTGGCGCCGGGCTTCGATTTCGCCGATTTCGAGCTGGCCGAACGCGGACGGTTGCTGGCCGCATATCCCGGGCTGCGCGAGCGGATCCTGCGCCTGACGTGAGTTTTCCGCGCGGCCGCGGTCGGTCGATCGCGTCGCGATCGTTTACCTCAGTGACAGACCCGTGATAACCTTGACCGTTCGGTCCAAGGTGCGGTGGATGGGACTTCCCCGGGCTCGGGTACCAGCCGGGACGGGGAACAACGAGAACGCACCCAGGACCGCTAGGAATCAGGGAGCAATCAGACATGAAACCGTTCGTGAAGTCGGCCTTCTTTGCCGTCGGCGTTTCGCTTGGCGCGCTGGCCTTCGGTGCGGGGATGGCGCAGGCCGCGACCCCCAAGGATACCCTGGTGATGGCCTATGTGATCGACGACATCATCTCGCTCGATCCAGGTCAGATCTATGAGATCAGCACCTCGGAATACATGGCCAACACCTACGACCGGCTGGTGGTCATCAATCCGGACAAGCCGTCCGAACTGAAGCTGCAGGCGGCCGAGAGCTGGTCCGCCAGCGACGACGGCAAGACCTTCACCTTCAAGATCCGCCCCGGCATCAAGTTCCACTCGGGCAACGACCTCACCGCCGAGGACGCCGCCTTCTCGCTGATCCGCTACGTCAAGCTGGATGGCAACCCGGCCTTCATCATGAACCAGTTCGGCCTGACCAAGGACAATGTGCAGGACAAGGTCAAGGTCGTGGATCCGATGACGGTCTCGATCGAGCTCGACGCGGCGTATGCGCCGAGCTTCTTCCTGAACTGCCTCTCCTACACCAGCGTGATGATCGACAAGAAGCTCGCCATGTCGCACGAGACCAACGGCGACTACGGCACCGCCTGGCTGAAGACCAACGAAGCCGGCTCCGGCCCGTTCATGCTGAAGAGCTACAAGCCGAATGAATCGCTGGTGCTCGACGCCAACCCGAACTACTGGGACGGCGTGCCGAAGATCAAGCACGTGCTGATCAAGAACGTGACCGAGAGCGCCACCCAGCAACTGCTGCTGCAGAAGGGCGACATCGACATCGCCCGCAACCTGCTCGGCGACCAGCTGAAGTCGGTTTCCGCCGACCCCAACATCCGCACCCAGTCGGCTCCGAAGGCGACGCTCTGGTACATGGGCATGAACACCAAGAACCAGTACCTGGGCAACGTCGACGTCCGCCAGGCGATGAAGTACCTGGTGGATTATGACGGGCTGCAGAAGACCGAGTTCAACGGGACCGGGATAAAGCACCAGACCTTCCTGCCCGAGGGCCAGCTCGGCGCTGACAACGACACGCCGTTCTCGCTGAACGTGGAGAAGGCCAAGGAGCTCTTGAAAAAGGCGGGCTTCCCCAAGGGCTTCGATGTCACCATGGACGTGACCAACAAGTCGGAATCGCGCCAGCTCGCCGCCTCGATCCAGAGCACCATGGCCAAGGCCGGCATCAACATCATCATCCTCACGGCCGACAACAAGACGACGCTGACCAAGTACCGCGCCAGCACCCATGACATCTATCTTGGGACCTGGGGTTCGGACTATCAGGACCCGCACTCGAACGCTTCCGGCTACCTGGACGCGCCGCTCGCCAAGCGCAACCAGTGGCAGGATCCGGCACGCGCGGCCCAAGTCAACGCCGCCCGCGACGAGCGGGATCCGAAGAAGCGGGCCCAGGACTACATGGACCTGCAGAAGATGGCGCTTAACGAGAGCCCCTACGTCTTCCTGTTCCAGCAGGTCGAGACCTCGGCGATCCGCAAGAACGTCAGCGGATTCATCATGGGGCCGACCTTCGACCTCGATCTCTACAAGAACGTCGTCAAGAACTGACGGCCTCAGGACTTCGGAATCGGGTGACTTCCTGGCAAGGGAGTCACCCGATCTGTTTCCGGCCCCCGCTTGACTGAGAAATTGACGATGATCCGAACCCCATGATCGCGACGCGGCTGCTCTCCGCCGGCAAGGTGCTGCTCTCCATCGCCACGACGATGCTGGGCCTGCTGGTGGTGACCTTCGTGATCAGCCGCCTGCTGCCGGCCGATCCCGTCCTGGCGATCGTCGGCGACCACGCGTCGGAATCCACCATCGCCGCCGCCCGGGAGCAGCTCGGCCTCAACCATCCGATCCCGGTCCAGTTCCTGCTCTACCTGAAGCACGTGGTCCAGGGCGACCTCGGCTCCTCGCTCCGCACCAACCAGCCGGTCATCGTCGACCTCGTTCATGTCTTTCCAGCGACGCTGGAGCTCGCGACCTGGGGCATCCTGCTCGGAATCGTGCTCGGCGTACCGCTCGGCGTCTGGGCGGCGGTCCGCAAGGACAGCATCGCCGACCACCTGATCCGCTTCTTCGGCCTCGTGGGCTATTCGATGCCGATCTTCTGGCTCGGCATCATGGGCCTCCTCATCTTCTATGCGAAGCTCGACTGGCTACCCGGCCCCGGGCGCCTCGACTTCGGCTATGAGGACATGATCACGCCGATTACCGGCATCATGACCATCGATACCCTGCTCCAGGGCGAGACCGACCTCTTCTGGAACGCGGTCGGCCACCTCATCCTCCCCGCCTCGCTGCTCGGCTATTTCTCGCTCGCCTATATCAGCCGCATGACGCGCTCGCTGATGCTGGGGCAGCTCCGCCAGGAATACATCCTGACCGCGCGGGTGAAGGGCGTCTCCGAGACCAGGATCATCTGGAAGCACGCCATGGGCAACATCCTGGTGCCGCTGTTGACGGTGATCGCGCTCTCCTACGGCACGCTGCTGGAGGGCTCGGTGCTGACCGAGACGGTCTTCACCTGGAACGGCCTCGGCCTCTACATCACCAACTCGATCTTCGGCCAGGACCTGCCGGCGGTCATGGGCGGCACCATCGTCGTCGGCTTCGTCTACATCGTCATCAACACCCTGACCGACCTCGCCCACCGCTTCCTGGATCCGAGGGCGAAATGACGGGAGCGTACTGACGATGGCTGTCGAAACCACGGGCTGGGTGATCGCCGCGACACCGCCGGGCTGGCGCCGCTGGCTGCTGACCGACACGCCGGACTCGCGCTGGCAAGCCCGGACCGGGCGCGCCTATCTCGGTTGGGTCGCTTTCGCGCGGAACCCGCTGGCGATGATCGGCCTCGCCATCGTCCTTGCCCTCGTCGTCATGGCGATCTTCGCGCCGCTGTTCTCGAGCTGGAGTCCGATCGAAGCCGGCGACATCGCTACCCAGCGCCTGCTGCCGCCCGGCGGCGACCATTGGCTGGGCACCGATTCCAACGCCCGGGACATCTGGTCACGCATCGTGTTCGGCTCGCGCACCAGCCTCGTCATCATCATCATGGTGGCGATCACTGCGGCGCCGCTCGGCGTCCTCATCGGCACCAGCGCCGGCTATCTCGGCGGCTGGCTCGACACCGTGCTGATGCGGATCACCGACGCCTTCCTCGGCTTTCCGAAGCTGGTCCTCGCCCTCGCCTTTGCCGCGGCGCTCGGGCCCGGCATCGAGAACGCGATCCTGGCCATCGCCATCACCTCCTGGCCGCCCTACGCGCGGATCGCCCGGGCCGAGACCCTGACCATCCGCAACACCGATTACATCGCGGCGGCGCGGATGAGCGGCGCCTCGGGCTTCCGCATCCTGTTCGGCCATATCATGCCGATGTGCCTGCCCTCGCTGATCGTGCGGGTCACCCTGGACATGGCCGGCGTCATCCTGATCGCCGCCGGCCTCGGGTTCCTCGGACTCGGCGTCGCCCCGCCGCGACCGGAATGGGGCGCCATGGTCGCCGACGGGCGCATCGACATCCTGGAACAATGGTGGGTCTGTACCTATCCTGGCATCGCGATCTTCATCGTCAGTCTCGGGTTCAACCTGATCGGCGACGGGCTCCGCGACGTGCTCGATCCCCGGGAGCAGTAGGGCGATGCCGCAGCCGATCCTGGAGGTTGAGAAGCTGAACATCCGGTTCCGGACCCCGACCGGGATCTCCCATGTAGTGCGCGACGTCTCCTTCACCCTCGGGCGCGAGAAACTGGCGATCGTCGGCGAATCCGGCTCCGGCAAGTCGCAGACCGCGCGGGCGATCCTCGGCCTCACTTCGGGCCGCGTGACGGCGCAGAAGCTCGCCTTCGACGGGCAGAACCTGCTCGGCCTCTCCAACGCCCAATGGCGCAGCATCCGCGGCCGGCGCATCACCATGGTGATGCAGGATCCGAAATACTCGCTCAACCCGGTGATGCGGGTCGGCGACCAGCTGATGGAGGCCGCATCCCGGACCGGCAAGCGCGATGCGCTCGAGCGGCGCGCGCTGGAGATGCTGGCGGCGGTGAAGATCCGCGATCCCGAGCGGGTGTTCCGCGCCTGGCCGCACGAGCTCTCCGGCGGCATGGGCCAGCGGGTGATGATCGCGATGATGCTGGTGACCGAGCCCGAGCTCTTGATCGCCGACGAGCCGACGTCGGCGCTCGACGTGACGGTGCGGCTGCAGGTGCTGGCGATCCTGGACGATCTCGTGAAGACCCGCGACATGGGCCTCATCTTCATCAGTCATGACCTCAACCTGGTCAGCACGTTCTGCGACCGGGTGCTCGTCATGTATGCCGGCCGCGTCATGGAAGAGCTCGACGCGCGGAACCTCGGCGCGGCGAAACATCCCTATACCCGCGGCCTGCTCGCCTGCACGCCGAGCCTGGATCATCCGGTCGCGGTGCTGCCGACCCTGAAGCGCGACCCGAGCTGGCTCAGCGCATGAACGCCGCCCAGCCCGTGCCCGAGGCGCCCATGGTGCAAGTGCAGGACCTCGCGGTCACGTTCCACACCGGCCGGCACCTCGTGCACGCCCTCAACGGCGTCAGCTTCACCATGGCGCCCGGCGAGAGCTTCGGCCTGGTGGGGGAATCCGGTTCCGGCAAGACCACGGTGCTGCGGGTCCTGGCCGGCCTTAACACCAACTGGGGCGGCGCGATCTCACTCAACGGCAGGCCGCTGACCAGGGCGCGCGACAAGGAGATGAAGCGCGCCATCCAGATGGTGTTCCAGGACCCTTACGGCTCGTTGCACCCTAAACACACAGTCGATCGCATCCTCGCCGAGCCGATGCAGGTGCACGGCATCGGCGACATCGAGAACCGGGTGAAGCAGACCCTGGAGCAGGTGCAACTCGGCCCGGAATTCCGCTTCCGCTATCCGCACCAGCTCTCCGGCGGCCAGCGCCAGCGGGTCGCTATCGCCCGTGCGCTGATCCTGCGGCCCAAACTTCTGCTGCTGGACGAGCCGACCTCGGCGCTCGACGTCTCGATCCAGGCGGAGATCCTGAATCTGCTGGCCAATCTTCGCCGCGAGTTCGACTTGACCTACATCCTGGTCAGCCACGACCTCGCCGTGGTGGCGCAGCTCTGCCACCGCCTCGCCATCATGCGCACCGGCGAGATCGTCGAGCTCGCGGATTCCGAGATGCTCTCCAGGGGCCAGCTGCAGCACCCCTACTCCCGCCAGCTCCTGACCGCCAGCAAGGGCTTCGACCGCGCCGCGATCGCCGCGTTCGCGGATCTCTAAGTGTCTGCCTTCGCCAGCATCCCGAACGGCGCGGTCTCCGGCGCGAGGGAGATCGCGCCCAGCCGCTTCAGGCCCTCGCGGCCGTAGCGTTCCTTGATGGCCTGCTTCAGCCAGTGCTCGGCCTGGAGGCGGCGGCGCTCGGCGAGGCG
>DATKNM010000325.1:0-13113 GCA_035541335.1 Binatia bacterium | reverse complement strand
CCGGGTCCTGGAGGAGGGCGTCCATTCCGGCAGCGCCTCCGGTATCGTGCCCTCGAGCTTCCGCATCTTCCGCCAGCTGCTCTCGCGGCTGGAGGACGAGGGGACCGGCGCCGTCATCCCGCCCGAGCTCTATGTGCAGATTCCATCCGACCGGATCGCCCAGGCTCGCGACGTGGCCGCCGCGCTCGGCGAGGCGCTAGTGCGCAGCTATCCGCTCGCAGCCGGGACGAGGCCGATGGCGGACGATCCGACCGAGCTCATCCTCAATCGGAACTGGCGGCCGCAGCTGGCGATCACGGCGGCGGAGGGTCTGCCTGATCCCGAGAATGCCGGCAACGTGCTGCTGCCCTTCACTACGGCGACCTTGAGCCTGCGCCTGCCGCCGGGATTGGATGCGGAGGGCGCCAGCGCGGTGGTGGAGCGGCTGCTGACCAAGGACGTGCCCTATGGCGCCCAGGTGAAGCTGGAAGTCCGCAATGCCGCGTCAGGCTGGAATGCACCGCGTCTCGCGCCCTGGCTCGAGAAATCCCTGGCCGCGGCCTCGCAGGCCGCGTTCGGCCGGCCGCCTGCCTTTATCGGCGAGGGCGGCAGCATTCCGTTCATGGGCATGCTCGGCGCACGCTTCCCGCAGGCGCAGTTCGTGATCACCGGCGTGCTTGGGCCGCATTCGAACGCCCACGGTCCCAACGAGTTCCTGCACATCCCTACGGCGAAGCGCGTCACAGCGTCGGTGGCACAGGTGTTGGCGGATCACGCCGCGACGTACTAGCCGAGGAGCTGCCGAGCCTTCACCAGCTCCTCTGCCAACCGGTCGATCTCGCCGGCATGGGAATGGACGGCGAGAGAGGCGCGGATCGTCCCGGTGATGCCGAGATGCTCCATCAGCGGCTGGGCGCAGTGATGCCCCGTGCGCACGCAGATGCCGGCAGCCCCCAGCAAGGTCCCGACGTCATGGGGATGCAATCCATCCATGACGAAGGAGACGATCCCGGCACGGCGCTTCGGCATGCCGACCAGCTTCAATCCGGGAATCTCCCCGAGCTTGCCGAGGGCGTAGTCCGCGAGGGCACGGTCATGGGCGGCGATCCGGTCGAAGCCAACGCCTTCTATGAAATCGAGCGCGGTCGCGAGCCCGATCGCGGCGCCGATCGGCGGCGTGCCGGCCTCGAACCGCCGCGGCGGATCGGCGAACAAGGTGCGTTCGAAGGTGACCGTGCGGATCATGTCGCCGCCGGTCTGCCAAGGCGGCATCTCGGCCAGCAGCGCCGCCTTGCCGTAGAGCACGCCGATGCCGTCCGGTCCGTAGACCTTGTGGCCGGTGAAGGCGAGGAAATCGCAGTCGAGGTCGCGGACGTCGAGCTTCAGGTGCGGCGCCGCCTGGGCGGCATCGACCATGACCCGGGCGCCGGCCTGGTGGGCGATCGCGCTGATCTCCTTCAGCGGCGTGATCGTCCCCAATGTGTTGGCGACGGCCGTGATGCAGATCAACTGCGCGCCCTCGGCCTTGCGGCGGAGCGTCTCCATGTCGATGTCGCCGGCCGCATCGATCGGCAGCACGTCGATGGTGAGACCGCGCCGGTCCCGCAGCATCTGCCATGGGATGATGTTCGCATGATGCTCGAGCTGCGAGACCAGGATGCGGTCGCCGCGCTCCAGGAACCTGTCGCCGAAGCTGTGCGCAACCAGATTGATCGCTTCGGTAGCGCCACGCGTGAAGACGATCTCCTCAGGCGTGCCGGCATGGAGGAACCGCGCAACCCGGGCGCGCGCCGCCTCATAGGCCTCGGTGGCGCGCTCGCTCAAGGGATAGACGCCGCGATGAATGTTGGCGTAGTCGCGACTGTAGAAGTCCTGCAACCGTTCGAGCACGACAGCCGGCTTTTGCGCGCTGGCGGCGCTGTCGAGGTAGGCGAGGGGCGTGCCCTCGCGGCGCGCACGCGCCAGCAGGGGAAAGTTTTCCGGATCGACCAGCGGCGCCAGATCGGCGCCGATTGCAGGGGATGACGTATTCATGCCGAGCCGCATGACGGCGGCAGGAGACCGCCTTGTCAAGCATGGCGGCGTGCTATGCTCCGGCATCGGGTCCCCCGGCAATCTTGACAGCCGGACGGGCCGGCGTGATCATTTGTGTACAAACGAATTGGCTATGGCCAACAAAAGACATCCGCAGCAGTGACCCACAGGGAGGGCAAAATATGACTGAGATTTCAAAGTTCCGGCCAAAAGCGCTCGGGCGGAGCAATCGTCGTCAGTTTCTCGCCGGCGCGACGGCGCTCGGCGTCGGGGCCACGGTGCTCGGTGCGCCGCGGATCGCCCGCGCGGCCGGAGACGTGAAGGTCCTGAACTGGCAAGGCTATGGCACCGACGAGGCCTGGGCGGTCGATGCCTTCCACAAGGCGACCGGCAACACGGTCACCCATGACTATTACAATTCCGAATCCGAGATGATCACCAAGCTCCGGACCAATCCCGGCGGCTATGACGTGGTCCTCACCAACTGCGCCTGGAACGGCCTTGCACGCCAGGCCGACCTGATCCAACCGATCGATACCTCGAAGATCGGCAATTGGGGCGATCTCAATCCGGCATTCCGGGATTCGCCGCTGCTCAACGACAGCGGCAAGACCTACGGACTCTCCTGGGTCTGGGGCATCACCGCCGTCGCCTATAACACCGACGTCTTCAAGCCGGCGCCGGACACCCTGGCGAAGCTCTGGGATCCCAGCCTGAAGAAGCGCGTGGCGCTGCGTGACGACGGGATCGAGGCGGTCAGCTTTGGGGCCATTGCCACGGGCCAGGACATGAACCATCCGGCGGACCTCGCGAAGGTCAAGGCGAAGCTGATGGAGCTGAAGCCGAACGTCGCCTACATCTGGCAGTCGGAGGACGACTGGAACAAGCAGTTCGCTGCCAAGGCCTTCGACATCTCAATCTACTGGAGCGGCTCGGCGCTGCGCAGCAAGACCAATTTCAAGCTGCCGGTCGGGTACTATGTGCCGAAGGAAGGCGGCATCGGCTGGTTCGACGGCCTGGCGATCGCCAAGGGTTCGCCCAATGCCGACGGCGCACATGCCTTCATCAACTACATGGTCGATCCCAGCTTCTACGTCGAATGGGAGACCAAGGTCGGCGCGCCGGCCTCCGCCAATCCCAAGGCGATGGCGGCGCTGCCCGACACCGATCCTTCGAAGGGCCTCTATGGCGACGAAGCCTCGGTGAAGCGCCTGCAGTTCATGGCGCCGCTGACCGACAAGGAGAAGCAGGACTATTCCGACCTCTGGACCGAAGTGAAGACCGCGTTCGCGGGCTGATCGAGCGTCGCCGGAAGCTCCCGCCGCAGCATTGCGGCGGGAGCTTCGTCTGAGGAGCAATCGGATTCGGGGAGGGCCTGCGGAAGCGATGTCGCCACGACAGCGGCAGATAGGGGCGATCTTCGGTCTGACCGGTCCGGCCTATGCCTGGCTGGCGGTCACGATCTTCCTGCCGCTTTCCGCGATGCTCTATTGCAGCGTGCTCGACACTTCGCCGCTGGTGCCGCGTCCGTCGCATTTCACCTGGGCAAACTACGCAGCGTTCTTCCAGAAGCCGTTCTATCTGCCGCTGACCTGGTGGTCGGTGTTGATGGGATTCTGGACGACGTTCTTCTGTTTCCTGGTCGGCTATCCGGCGGCCTATGCACTTGCCAAGCGCATCAAGGGTCGCTGGCGCGAAGCACTGTTCCTGCTGATCGTGCTTCCGTTCTGGAGCAATGCGCTGGTCCGCGTGTTCTCATGGACCATGGTGCTGCGCCAGGGCGGACTCATCGACCGGCTGGTGCATACGATCTTCCCGGGCGCGCCGACGTTCGACTTGCTCTTCACCTATCCCGCGGTGGTGATCGGGCTGGTGCACTCCTACCTGCCCTACATGATCCTGACTTGCTACGTCTCGCTGCAGGCGATCGACGACTCCCTGATGGAGGCAGCGCGCAGCCTCGGCGCCGAGAGCTGGACCGTGTTCCGCCGGGTGGTCTTTCCGTTGAGCCTGCCCGGAATCGTCTCCGGCGGGATCTTGATCTTCGTGCCCGTCATCGGCTCCTTCATGGAGCCGCGCATCCTCGGCGGCACCAAGGGCGCCACGTTGGGCATGAATATCGAGGAGCAGTTCACGGTCACGGCCAACTGGCCGCTGGGTGCGGCGCTGTCCTTCACGCTGCTGGCGATCGTGCTGGTCATCTTTGCCATTCTCTATCCGGTCTTGAAGCGGCGCGGGGTCTGGTCATGAGGACGCGCACGAACATCGCGACCGGGTTGGCGCAGGTCTACCTGGCGCTGGTGTTGCTGTTCCTCTACGTGCCGATCTTCACCATGGCGGCGATGGCGTTCAATTCCTCGCCGCTCTACGAGCTGCCGTTCCAGTTCGACTTGGTCTGGTTCAAGGAGCTCGCCGGCAACGATCGCCTGATCCGCGCCGGCACCAACAGCGTGATCCTGGCCGTGGCCAACACGGTCATCGCGACGGCGCTTGGAACCGCCGCGGCATTGGCATTCTCGCGGTACAGTTTCCGTGGCCGTCGCGTCATGCAACTCCTGCTGCTGCCACCGATCACGATTCCCTGGCTGGTGATCGGCACGGCGATGCTGGTGTTCTTCTATTGGACCTTTCCGTCGCTCGGCCTCTCGCCACGCGGGCTGCATTCGATCCTGCTCGGCCACGTGGCCCTGTCGCTGCCTTACGTGATCATCGTGGTCGGGGCGCGGCTCACCGACTTCCCGAAGTCGGTTGAGGAGGCGGCGGCCACCCTCGGGGCCACGCCGTGGCAGACCTTCTGGCGCGTCTCCGCGCCCATCATTGCGCCCGGCGTCGTCGCCGCGGCGCTTTTCGCCTTCGCGACGTCGTTCGACCAGTTCGTCATCTCGTATTTCCTGGCGCCGCCGGGAGTGACGACCCTGCCGGTCGAGATCTATACGTCGATCCGCAAGGGTTTCACGCCGGAGATCAACGCGATCTCCACCATCATCATCGCTGTCTCCATGAGCATCATGCTGATCACGGCACGCTTCTACAAGTTCGGCGGGGAGCGATGAGCGAGGTTCGGGTCGTCGATTGCGACAAGCGCTACGGCCGGGTGGCGGCGCTCGACGGCGTCACGCTCACCTTCGTCAACGGCGAATTCTTCGGCCTCCTGGGGCCGAGCGGCAGCGGCAAGACGACTTTGCTGCGGGCGATCGCCGGCTTCATCGAGCTCGACCGCGGCCGCGTCCTGCTCGACGGCGACGACATCGGCCATGTGCCGGTGCATAGGCGCGACATCGGCATGGTGTTCCAGAACTATGCCCTGTTCCCGCACATGACCGTCTTCGACAACGTCGCCTTCGGCCTCAGCGTACGGAAGATGGCGGCGGACGAAATCAAGCGCCGGGTGGACGAGATCCTCGGCCTGGTGCGTCTCTCGGGGCTGCAGGAGCGGAAGCCCCGGCAACTCTCCGGCGGCCAGCAGCAGCGCGTGGCGCTGGCGCGGGCGCTGGTGACCCGTCCCAAGGTCCTGCTGCTCGATGAGCCGCTCGGCGCGCTGGACAAGCATCTCCGCGAGGAGATGCAGGTCGAGCTGCGCCGCATCCAGCGCGAGGTCGGCATCACCACGATCTTCGTCACCCACGACCAGGAAGAGGCGATGACGCTCTGCGATCGCATCGCCATCATGAACCAGGGCGGCATCGTGCAGATCGGACCGCCGCTCGAAGTCTACGAGCATCCGATCAACCGGTTCGCCGCCGGCTTCCTCGGCGTGGCCAACTTCCTCGAGGGCCGGGTCGCCTCGGTCTCCGGCGGCGAGGCGCGGGTCGATCTGACGCTGGGCGGCCAAGCGGTGGCGGCAGCCGACGGCTTCAAGCCCGGCGACGCCGCGGTGCTGGCGGTCCGTCCGGAGAAGATCGGCATCGAGGCGGGACAGGGCGGCGCCGGCGTGAACCGCCTGGACGGGACCGTGACCGGTGCCGTCTTCTCCGGCAGCAGCACGACCTATCGGGTGCAGGTGGGCGACCAGACCCTCGCCGTGTTCCAGCAGAACGCGGCACCGCGCCGATTCGAGGTCAACGACCCGGTTACCCTGCATTGGTCGTCGGAGCACAACGTGCCGGTCGCACCGTGACTCTCGATCTCGCCCGCGCCCTGCATGTGGTCATCGACATGCAGCGCCTGTTTGCTGAGCATCCGGACTGGGCGGTCAAGGATATCGGCCGCATCCGCAAGGAGGTCCAATGGCTGGCGGCGCGCAAGCCGGGCCGCACCTTCTGGACCCGCTTCATCCCGGCGGAAAGTGCCGGTGCGGCAAAGGGGGCTTGGCGGCGATATTACGAGGTCTGGCCGCGTGCGACCCTGGCAGGCGGCGGCCGCGATTATGTCGATCTCCTGCCGGAGTATCGGACGATTGCCGGAGACGGCGCCGTGTTCGACAAGCCGGGCTTCTCGGCATTCAGCAGTGACAAATTTCAGCCGGCGCTGCAGTCGGCAGGCATCGACACCCTGATCCTTTCCGGCGTCGAGACCGACGTCTGCGTCTGGGCGACGGCGCTGGATGCGGTCGATGCCGGGCTGTTCGTCGTGCTGGCGGCGGATGCCGTCACCAGCTTCTCCGAGGAGGCGCATCGAGCGATGCTGGATTTGATCGCGCCACGTTTTGCGCCCCAGGTCGTTCTCATGAATCATGCGGAGCTCGACGCAGCGTGGAGATAGTCCCCGCCAGCCGCGCCTGGAACACCTGGGACAGCGTCTATCCGGCGCAGATGACCTACCTGCCGCTGGGTTTGACCGTGACGCCGTGCGCCTATGCCGCGAGCATCGGCACATTCACCAGCTTCCCGGCGACGGCGCCCGGACTGAAGCTCGGCGCGCGGGAGATCGACGGATCCCATGTCAGCCTGCATCTGGAGCATGGCGGGTCCGAACTGGACTGGCGGTACGAAAAGCCGTCGCCCGAGCTGCTGCGGGGCTCCTGGCAGGCGGGGAAGCTCGCGGAGTGGGGATTGCGCTTCTGGGTCATCCTGGTCTTCCGGATGGAGGGTGCCGACTGGCGCTATGAGCCGGAGACCGGCGTGCTCTCGGCCGAAGCAGGCGGCAAGCGCGTCACCGTCGCGGGAGATGCTGCGCCGCTGATGGCGACGTTCCACGATTCCATCGACGCGCTGGAAGCCGAACTGAAGCAGTACGGCTACTTCTATCTGGGCTCTCGCGGTACCCGCGGGAAGGTCGCTGCGCTGCGCTACAATCTCGAGGAGATGCCGCGCTTCGGCTTCTCCGTGGCGGTGGGCGAGGCCGCAGACGCAAAGCCGGTCGCGGCGCCGCGTGCGTTGCAGGCGGGGCTGTCGAGCGCGCCGCTCGACGCGCTGCGCGACCTGGTCGGCTGGAACACGGTCTTCGACCCGATCAACCGGCGCCCCTACATGTCCCTGAGCCGCAACTGGGTGGCGCAGAAGTTCGGCGGGTTCGGGGTCTGGCTCGACGATCTCTTCTATCATGCGCTGATGAGCGCCCTCTTCGATCCGGCGCTGGCGCGGGATTGCGTGAAGGCAGTGCTGGCGACCGCGACCCCTGAGGGCAACTTCGCCTGCCTGGTCACCGGCCGTGACAACTGGATCGACCGCTCGCAGCCGCCGATCTGCAGCTACATCCTCTGGAAGATCTGGCAGCATACCGGCGACGACGCGCTGGTCGATCTCGCCTTCGAGCGGCTGCTGCGGAACCATGACTGGTGGTTCTCGCATCGCGACGGCAACGGCACCGGGCTGATGTCCTGGGGGACTTCGCCGGTGGGCGACGGTCTCTACATGCGCACCAAGCTCGGCGCCAAGAACGAGTCCAGCATGGACAACTCGCCGATCCATGACGACGCCGAGTACGATCCGAAAAGCGGTTGCCTCGATGCCGCCGATGTCGGGCTCAACAGCCTGCTCGTGTTGGACGGCGAAGTGCTGGCCGATTTCGCACGGCGGCGCGGCGATGCGGCCCTGGCGCAGCGCCTGGAGGATCGGGCGGCCGGTTTGCGCGCGCGGCTGCAGGAGCGGCTCTGGGATCCGGCGCGCGCGGTCTTCGCCAATCGCCGCTGGAATGGTGCCTTCGTGCACAGCATCGCCCCCACCGGCTTCTATCCGCTGCTGGCGAAAGCGGCGACGGCTGAGCAGCAAGGGCATCTCTTGCGCTGGCTCGACGATCCCAAGCGCTTCGGCGGCACCTGGCGGTTGCCGTCGGTGACACGGGACGACCCGGCCTATCACGACAACGTCTATTGGCGGGGCCGGATCTGGCCGCCGCTCAACTACCTGACTTATGCCGGCTTGAAGCGGAGCGGGCACGAGCAGGAGGCGTCTGCCCTGGCGGCGGACGGCGCGCGGCTGTTCGCGGCCGCCTGGGCCAAGCGGCAATGCCCGGAGAACTTCAACGCCGAGACCGGCCATGCCGACGACCAGCCCGACACCGATCTTTTCTATGGCTGGGGCGGGCTGCTGCCCCTGATCGCGGTCAGCGAGGCGATCGACGTCAACCCCTGGAGCGGCTGGGAGATCACGCCGCACCCGGCCGGAACCACAGGCGATTGGCGGCTGGGACCGCTGCTGGCCTTCAGCCGGCGCACCGAGCTTGCTTCGCAAGGCGGCTGGCTGAGCCTCATTCTCGATAATTCGCCGCTGCTGCAAACCGACATCGCCACGCGCCTCCGGAAAGTGGAGATTCACCAGAACGGGATTGACATGGAGACCGTCGGTGGCGGCACGATTGTGCTTCCGGGGCGGGCCGCGGGCCGGATCACGCGGGCGCGCTTCGACGGAGGCGACCTGGTCGCCGGCGAAAGGCAGGGAGCGGCGGCAGTGACGCTCGGTCTCCGCGACACGCCGCGCCGGCTGGAGATTCGCTGGTCGTAGGTCGAGAGAGCATGCGGTCGAGAGAAGAAGCCAGGCAGGGGAATGCGATGATCGTCGTCTTCGGATCGTTCAATGTCGATCTCCTGATCCCGGTCGAGCGGCTGCCCAAGGCGGGCGAGACCGTGCTCGGCCCGAGCTACAGCTTCGCCGCCGGCGGAAAGGGCGCCAACCAGGCGCTGGCCTGTGCGCGGGCCGGTGCCGAGGTGCACATGGTCGGCCGCGTCGGCGGCGACGATCTCTCGGAGATCGCGCTGCACGACCTGCGCGCCAGCGGCGTCGATCTCTCGCTGACCGGCAAGGACGAGAAGCCGACCGGCCTCGCCGCGATCTGCATCGACAAACACGGCGAGAACATCATCGTCGTCGCCTCCGGCGCCAATCGTAACGCCCGGGCCGACCAGGTGCCGGACCACCTGCTGACGCCGAAGTCGATCGTGCTGCTGCAGATGGAGGTCCCTGTCGAGGAGAACTGGGCGCTGGTGCGTCGTGCGAAGGCGCGCGGCGCCCGCGTGATGCTGAACGTGGCGCCGGCGGCCGCGGTGCCGACGGAGATCGTGCGCGCCCTCGACTGGCTGGTGGTGAACGAGATCGAAGCCATGATCGTGGCGGAGAGCCTGGGCGCCAAGGTCACGCTGCCGCGCGACGCCGCCCGCGAAATCGCCACGATCGCCGATGCCGCCGTCATCGTCACGCTGGGGGGCGACGGCGCCTGCGCCTTCGCCGACGGGCGGCTCTACGAGGTTGCGGCTTTGAAGATCACGCCGGTTGACACCGTCGGCGCGGGCGATGCCTTCGTCGGCGCCCTCGCGGCGGCGATCGATTGCGACCGCGACCTGGGGCAGGGGCTGGCTTACGGATCGGTGGCCGGCGCGCTCGCCTGCCTCGTCCCCGGCGCGCAGCCGAGCCTGCCCACCAAGGCCGCCATCGAAGCGCGCCTGAAGGACCTGCCGCCGGTCAAGGTGTGGGAGTCGCGTTTCGCTTCGGAGTAAGCCGGCTCACCGTACCTGATTGACTTCCCCGGTCCCGTTCCCTCTGCCGCCAGCCGTCGAGGAAGGCGGAGGCTTCCGCCGCCGGCAGCGGCTTGCTGTAGACGTAGCCCTGGATGAACTCGACGCCGAGATCCCGCAGGATCTCGACCTGGGCCTGGTCCTCGACGCCTTCCGCCACCACGTCGCGCTCCAGCACCTTCGCCATGCTGGCGATCACCCGCACGATCTCGAAGCCTTCGCGGCTCTCGGTCATGCGGATGATGAAGGAGCGGTCGATCTTCAGGGTGTTGAACGGGAAGCGGTGGAGGTGGCTGAGCGAGGAATAGCCGGTGCCGAAATCGTCGATCGAGACCTTGCAGCCGCGCGCGAGAATGCGGCGCAGTAGCTCGACGGTGCGCTCCGGATTGTCCATGACAAGGCTCTCGGTCACCTCGAGCTTCAGGCACTCGGCCGGGATTCCGGTCATCTTCAGCGCAGTCTCGATGTCGTCGAGCAAGCCTTCGGCGGCGAATTGGCGGCCGGAGACGTTGACCGCGACCTGCGGCGGCTTGCCGGAGGCGGGAGTCCAGGCGGCGATCTGCTTCGCCGCCTCGAGGATCGAGCGGCGGCCGATCTCCACGATCAGGCCGGTATCCTCCGCCAGGGGG
The DNA here is from genome assembly GCA_035541335.1 of Binatia bacterium. Classification (GTDB taxonomy): domain Bacteria; phylum Pseudomonadota; class Alphaproteobacteria; order Dongiales; family Dongiaceae; genus Dongia. The sequence continues at coordinate 2,583 of DATKNM010000325.1, read as the reverse complement.
ATGAAGTCGATCGGCGACACGAGGCCGCGGGTCGGATGCCGCCAGCGGAGCAGGGCCTCATAGCCGTGGATGCGATCATTCTGGATGTCGATGATCGGCTGGTAGAAGAGCTCGAGCTCGCCGCCCTTGGCGACGGCGCGCCTGAGGTCGGCTTCGAGGTCGAAGCGCTTGACCGCGGTCGCGTGCATCGCGGCCTCGAATTGCGTCGCCTGGCCGCGTCCGGTGGTCTTCGCCTTGTAGAGAGCGAGGTTGGCGTCGCGCAGCATCTCGTCGCCGGTCTCGCCGGCGGATTGCGAGGCGAGCACGTAGCCGATGCTGGCCTTGATCTCGAACTCGCGGGTCTCGTGGGCGATGGGCTTTGAGAGCGCGCCATAGATCGCGCCGAGCAGCTGCTCGGTCTGGCCGCGGACATCGCCGGCGGCAAAACGCAGCACCGCGAACTCGTCCTCGCCGAGATGCGCGAGCGTGTCGTCCGACCGCAGGGCCGGCTCGAGGTTGCGGGCGAGCGAGATCAGGATCTGGTCGCCGACCGCCTGGCCGAGCGTCTCGTTGATGTGGCGGAAATGATCGAGATCGAGGATCAGCACGACCACGTCGCTCTCGCCGCCGCGCTGCCAGAGCTGGGTCGCCTGGTTGATGCGATCGATCAGCAGCGCCCGGTTCGGCAGGCCGGTGAGGCGGCTGTGGAAGGCGTCGAACAGCAGCTGGCGCTCGGCGAGCTTGCGGTCGGTGATGTCGGTCATCGATCCGGCGAAGCGATAAGGCTTCCCCATGCGGTCGACCACCGCGAGGCCGCGCGCCTGCATCCAGCGATCGGTCTCGTCGCGGTGGCGCATCCGGAATTCCTGCTCGAAATGCGCCGAATGTCCGGCGAGATGCGTGTCGATGGCGGCCCGGAGCGTGGTCACGTCCTCGCGATGGGTCCGGTCGAACCAGTCTTCCGGCTTGCCGGCCGTTTCCTCGGCGGCGATCCCCAGCATCTGATGCCAGCGCGGCGAGGTGTAGAAGCGGCCGGTCGCGAGGTCCCAGTCCCAGAGCCCGTCATTGGCGCCGCGCGCCGCCAGGGCATAGCGTTCCTCGCTGACGCGGAGGCTCCGCTCCGCCGCGCGGCGTTGCCGTTCCTCGCGGACGATGCGGAATGCGGTGATGGCGATGAAATTTGCGAGGACCGAGACCGTCGGATAGACGAAGTTGAGCACGATTCCGTAAGGGAAGAGGGCAAATTGCCCGACGGCCCACCAGAGCGCGACCGTGACGACGGTCCCCGGGATCGCGCCGGAAGCCGGCAGGCGCATGGTGAAGAAGGCGGTCGTGAGGCCGAGCAGGATCACCGCCGCGAGATCGATCGCTCTCGCATAGTCCGGCTGCAGGAGCAGGGGACCGTCGAGGATGCGGTCGGCGATGGTGGCGTGGCGCTCGACGCCCGGCAGCACGGGATCAAACGGCGATTTGAAGAGATCGTGCACCGCGGTCAAGGTCGCGCCGACGAAGACGATCTTGTCCTTGAAGGTTCCGGGCGTGAAGCGACCGGCGACGACATCGGCGATCGAATAGGTCGGGAAGGTCCGCTGCGGCCCGTAGTAGTTCACGACCGAGAGGGCATCGCCATTGATCGGCACCCTGCGGTCGCCGACCTCGACCCAGCCGGGCCGGCTGGTGGAACCGAGCTGGAACGTGAACTGGTCCGGTGTCTTGCCGAGATAGAGGCCTGTGGCGACGACGGAGAGCGGCGGGTAATAGTCCGGGCCGAGCTGCAGCGCCATGATCTCGGAACGCGCCGCGAAGTCGATGTCGGGATTGACATTGACGTATCCGGCGCCCGCGGCGGCGCGACCGAGCACATCGACCGGCGGAAGGATGCCCAGCGCCTGCTGCGGCAGGCCGGGCGGGGTGCCGTCGAGCCGCTTCGGCACATTGCCGTAGCTCCAGAACGCGAAATAGTCCGGCGCGGTCGTGCCCTTCACCTCGGCATCGCCGAAATCGAGGGAGAAACCGAGCACGACGTTGCCGGCGGACTTCATTGCCGCGGCCATGGCGTCGTCCGGCCCGGGTGCATCCATGACCGCCTGGACCTGCTGCGCGGCTTCGGAGCCCGGCGGCATTGTGCTCTTCAATGCGGCCAGCTTGTCCCTGATCTCCGGCGACATGGCCGGTTCCGCCTGGGGAAACAGCACGTCGAACGCGATCACCTTCGCACCGTCGGCCTTCAATCGGTCGATGGCGACGGCAAAGTAGCGATGCGAGAACGGCCAATGGCCGAGCTCGGCGGCGGACTTCTCGTCGGCGGCAACGATGACGGTGCGCGGGTCCGGCTGTTCCACGCCGCGGATCCGGAACCGGAGATCGGACATCTCCGCCTCCAGCCGCTCCAGCAGGGCAGGGCGCAGCCCGACGTAGATCCCGCCGGCACAGAACGTGACCAGCAAGGCCAGAGCCACCACGGCCCAGGGTTTCACGGGGTGCCCGCCGGCGGCTTGGTTCCTGGTCATAGGGGCATATGGCCGCCTTGGGCCGGCTGGTCGCGGGTCGACTGGCGCCAAGTGCAATTCGCCGCGCCGCCTGATGGTCTTCGGCTCACCGCAA
>DATKNM010000324.1:0-8646 GCA_035541335.1 Binatia bacterium | reverse complement strand
CTGGCATCCGCTCGGCGTCACCGGCATCATCACCGCCTTCAACTTCCCGGTCGCGGTCTGGTCCTGGAATGCGGCGATCGCCCTCGTCTGCGGCAATGCCTGCATCTGGAAGCCGTCCGAGAAGACGCCGCTGACGGCGCTCGCCACCACCGCTTTGTTCGAGCGCGCGGTGACGCGCTTCGCCGAGGAGGGCAACAAGGTGCCGGAGGGCCTCATGTCGCTGCTGGTCGGCGGCCGCGCCGTCGGCGAGGTGCTGGTCGATCACCCGAAGGTCGCCGTGCTCTCCGCCACCGGCTCGACCGCGATGGGGAAGCAGGTGGCACCGAAGCTCGCCAAGCGCTTCGCCCGGGCGATCCTGGAGCTCGGCGGCAACAACGCCGGCATCGTCTGCCCGACGGCGGACCTCGATCTCACCCTGCGCGCGGTCGCCTTCGCCGCCATGGGCACCGCCGGCCAGCGCTGCACCACGCTGCGACGCCTCTTCGTCCATGAGAGCGTCTATGACCAGCTGGTGCCGCGCCTCGTGAAGGCCTACGGCTCGGTCACCATCGGCAATCCGCTGCAGACCGGAACGTTGGTCGGGCCGCTGATCGACCATCGTGCCTATCAGGGCATGGAGCGCGCGCTCAACGAGGCGAAGGCCGCCGGCGGCAAGGTGCATGGCGGCGCCCGCACCGACGCCGACACCTTCCCCAACGCCTATTACGTCCATCCCGCCCTGGTCGAGATGCCGAAGCAGACCGGTCCGGTCGAGCAGGAGACCTTCGCGCCGATCCTCTACGTCATGAAGTATCAGGACTTCGACGAGGTGCTGCGGCTGCACAACGCAGTGCCTCAGGGCCTTTCCTCCTCGATCTTCACCCGCGACCTCGGCGAGGCCGAGCGCTTCCTCTCGGTGGCGGGCTCGGATTGCGGCATCGCCAACGTCAACGTCGGGCCCTCGGGCGCCGAGATCGGCGGCGCATTCGGCGGCGAGAAGGAGACCGGCGGCGGCCGCGAGGCCGGCTCGGATTCCTGGAAGGCCTACATGCGCCGCGCCACCAACACCATCAACTACGGCAAGCAGCTCCCGCTGGCGCAAGGCGTGAAGTTCGACGTCGAATAGCCCCCGGGGAGTAACGCGGTGCTGTTCGAAATCTGCGTCGAGGGAATTGACGGGGTGGTCGCCGCCCAGGAAGGCGGCGGCGACCGCGTCGAGCTCTGCGCCAGCCTGATGGAAGGCGGGATCACGCCGAGCTTCGGCACGATCCGCGCCGCCTTGAAGCTCTCATACCTGCCGATCCATGTGATCCTGCGGCCGCGCGGCGGCGACTTCCTCTATTCCGACGCCGAGTTCGCCACCATGCTGGACGACGCCCGCGAGATCGCGCGGCTCGGCGCCGCCGGCATCGTGATCGGCTGCCTGACGGCGGACGGCCGCATCGACGAAGATAGGATGAAAGCATTGGTCGCAGCGGCACAGCCGCTCAGCGTCACCTGCCACCGCGCCTTCGACATGACCCGCGACCCCGCGGAGGCGCTGGAGGCGCTCATCCGCTGCGGCATCGCCCGAGTCCTCACCAGCGGCCAACGATCTCGCGCTGTCGATGCCATCCCGCTGCTGAAAAGCCTCAACGCGCAGGCCGGGGGCCGCACCAAGATCATGGCCTGCGGCGAGCTCGCCCCCGATACCATCGCCGAAGTGGTGCGCGAGACCGGTGGCGAGGAATTTCACTTCGCCGCCCTGCAGACGATCCCCAGCGCGATGGATTATCGCAACCCGCAAGTCGGCATGGGCGCAACCGATCTCGACCGCGAATACAGCAACACCGTCACCGATCCGGATCTCGTGCGGGCGACCATCACGGCGGCGCGCGGCGGCTGAGCGCAGAAAATGGCCCCGCCCGGTCGCCGCTCTGGAGCAACGACCGGACGGGGCCTTCAAGCGAACGTAGCCCCCTACGCCGCTTTCCGCAAAACCTCGGCCACGGTCGATCCGATCTCGGCCGGTGTCGGCGAGATGGCGACGCCGACCTCGCGCAGGATCTCGACTTTCTCGCTGGCACTCTCGCCGAAGGCCGAGATGATGGCGCCGGCATGGCCCATGCGGCGGCCCTTCGGCGCCGAGAGACCGGCTACATAGGCGATCACCGGCTTCGACATGTGGTCGCGCACGAACTCCGCGGCCTCGGCCTCCTGCGGCCCGCCGATCTCGCCGATCATGACGACGGCATGGGTCTCAGGATCCTTCTCGAAGAGTTCGAGCACGTCGCGGAACGAGGAGCCGTTGATCGGATCACCGCCAATGCCAACGCTGGTCGAGACGCCGATGCCGAGCTCCTTCATCTGCGCCGCCGCCTCGTAGCCGAGCGTGCCCGAGCGCCCGACGATGCCGATATGGCCCGGCTGGTAGATGTGCCCCGGCATGATCCCGAGCAAGGCCTTGCCCGGGCTGATCACGCCGGCGCAGTTCGGGCCGATGAGGGTCATGCGGTTCTCGGCGCGATAGCGGCGCATGTAGCGCTTCACCTGGATCATGTCCTGCGAGGGGATGCCGTCGGTGATGGCGACGCAGAGCCGGATCCCGGCATCCGCCGCCTCCATGATCGAATCCGCGGCGAACGGCGGCGGCACGAACACGATCGAGGCCGTGGCCCCGGTCCGCTCCACCGCTTCCTTCACCGTGTTGAAGACCGGCACGCCCTCGAGGTCGGCGCCGCCCTTGCCGGGCGTCACGCCGCCGACGACGTTGGTGCCATAGGCGCGCATCTCCTTCGTGTGGAAGGCGCCGATGCGGCCGGTGATGCCTTGGACGATCACCGGCGTGTTGCGATCAAGGAGCACGCTCATCTTAGGCCACCGCTTTCGGCTGCTTCAATGCGACGTCGTTCTTCCAGGCCTGCACGGCGCGATCCGCCGCCTCGGCCAAGGTGTTGGCGCGGATGATGGGAAGCCCGCTGCGGGCGAGGATGCGCCGGCCCTCCTCCACATGCGTGCCGGCAAGGCGGACGACCAGCGGCACGTGCACCGGATTCTTCTCCAGCGCCTGGACGATGCCTTCCGCCACCCAGTCGCAGCGGTTGATGCCGGCGAAGATGTTGACCAGGATCGCCTGCACGTTGTCGTCCGACATGACCAGGCGGAACGCCTTCGCGACACGGTCGGGTGTGGCACCACCGCCGATGTCGAGGAAGTTGGCCGGCTCGCCCCCGGCGAGCTTGATCATGTCCATGGTCGCCATGGCGAGACCGGCGCCGTTGACGATGCAGCCGATATTTCCGGTCAGGCCGACATAGGAGAGGCCGCGATCGGCGGCGCGGGTCTCGCGGGAATCCTCCTGCGACTTATCGCGGAGCTCGGCGACGCTCGGATGCCGGAAGAGCGCGTTGTCGTCGAAGGTCATCTTGGCATCGAGCGCCACGACGCCGTCCTCGGTGATCACCAGCGGGTTGATCTCCACCATGCTGGCGTCGAGACTTTCGAGCGCCTTGTAGCAGCCCATGATGGTGCTGACGGCCTTCTGCACGTGGTCGGGGGCGATGCCGAGGCCGAAGGCTATCTCGCGGGCCTGGAAGGCCTGCATGCCGACCGCGGGCTCGACCACGGTGCGGATGATCGAGCCCGGCTTCTCGGCGGCGATCTCCTCGATCTCCATGCCGCCCGCCGCCGAGGCGACCACCATCACGCGCTCGGTTTTGCGATCGAGCACGAAGCCGAGATAGATCTCCTGGAGGATCGGCACCGCGCCCTCGACATAGACGCGATAGACGATCTTGCCCTCGGGGCCCGTCTGGTGGGTCACCAGCCGCTTGCCGAACATCTCGTCGGCCGCGTCATAGACCTCGTGCTCGTTGTTGCAGAGCTTGACGCCGCCGGCCTTGCCGCGGCCCCCGGTATGGACCTGCGCTTTCACGACCCATTTGTTGCCGCCGATCTCGCGGGCGCGATAGGCCGCCTGCTCCGGCGAATAGGCGAGGCCGCCGCGCGGCACCGGCACGCCGAAGCCGGCGAGGATTTCCTTGGCCTGGTATTCGTGGATGTCCATGGCCGCCCCCTATTCCGCCGCCGCGGCGATCAGGCTCGCGCCGCTCTGATGGAAGTAATCGACCGCGGCGCCGACGCCGCTGCCGGCCTTGATCGGCACGCCGACGTCGCGCAGCGCGAGCTCGACACCGCCGAGCGCGCTCAGCACCATCAGCTCGTTCAAGTCGCCGAGATGGCCGATGCGGAAGACCTTGCCGTTGAGCCGCGCAAGGCCGAGGCCGAGCGAGAGCCCGTAGCGCCGATAGGCATGACGGGTGAGCACGTTGGAATCGAAGCCGTCGCCGATCAGGATCGCGCTCACCGTATCCGAGTGCCAGCGCTTCTCCTTGGCGCAGAGCCTGAGGCCCCAGGCCGCAACCGCGCGGCGGACGCCTTCGGCCAGGCGATGATGCCGGGTGAAGACGCTGTCGAGCCCTTCCTCCAGCAGCATGTCGACCGAGGTCCTGAGGCCACGGATCAGGTGCAGCGGCGGCGTGTAGGGGAAGAAGCCGTCCTTGTTCATGCGCGTCATATCGGCGAAGTCGAAGTAGCAGCGGTTGAGCTTCGCGGTCTTCGCCGTTTCGAGCGCCTTCGGTCCGACGCAGAGGATGGCGAGGCCCGCCGGCAGCATGAAGCCCTTCTGCGAGCCGCAGACCGCGATATCGACGCCCCAGTCGTCCATCCGGAAATCGATGCTCGCGATCGAGGAAACGCCATCCACGAAGAGCAGTGCCGGATGCTTTGCCGCATCGAGCGCCGCGCGCACGCCGGCGACGTCGCTGGTGACGCCGGTCGCGGTCTCGTTGTGGCAGACCAGTACGGCCTTGATCTCATGGCCACGGTCGGCCTTCAGCTTCTCGGCGAAGACCTCGACCGGCACGCCCTCGCCCCAATCGACGTCGACCGCCTCGACCTCGAGGCCGTGGCGCTGGCAGAGGTCGATCCAGAGATGGGAGAACTGGCCGAAGCGCGCCGCCAGCACCTTGTCGCCGGGCGAGAGGGTGTTGGTGATTGCTGCCTCCCAGCCGCCGGTGCCGGAGGACGGGAACAGGAAGACCTGGCCCTCCTGCGACTGGAAGATGCGCTTCACGTCCTGGAAGAGGGGCAAGGTGAATTCGGGAAGGTCCGGCGCGCGCTGGTCCTCCATGGCGATGTCCATGGCGCGGCGCACCCGCTCCGGCACATTGGTCGGCCCTGGAATGAAAAGACCGCGGATTCCTGCCATGACGCTCCTCCTTCGCCCTGAACGGCCGGATCGACTCCGACCTTGTTTATTTTGGGCTAGTCTGGGCGGGTAGGTTTTCCGCTGCAACACTCCAAGGCCCCATCCTTTTCTATCCATCAGGGTGGGTTGATTCCCATCCTTTCGGATTGTTTCATCCTTAGGGCTAAGCTAGGCTCCTACCTGAACAGGCGGGGAACTACCGAAATGCGTGCTCCGGGCCCGATCAGCGTCGCTCTGGCGGACAGCAATCCCTTGATGCTCTCGGCGCTCTCCGACCTCTTCGAGCGCGATCCCCGCTTCAGCCTGGTTGCGACCCTCGCCACCGCCGAAGCCTTCCTCGAGATGACGGCGCGCATGCCGACGGCGATCGGCGTGGTTGATTGGGCGCTGCCGGCGATCGGCGGCGAGCGCCTGCTGGAGGGACTGCGCGGCCGCGCCAACGCACCGCGGATGCTGGTCTATGGGCCGGAAGGCGACATGGACCTGGTGCGGCGGGCGATGAGCGCCGGCGCCGCCGGCTTCTGCGCGCGCAGCGACCTGCAACAGCGGCTGATCGACGTCGCTTATGCCATCGCCCAGGGGCAGATGGTGTTTCCGTTCATCGACGTCAGGGCGCTGAAGCACGATCCCGCCGAGGCGCTGACGACGCGGGAGCGCGCGCTCCTCTCGGCGCTGGCGCGCGGGCTCAACAACCGCGATCTCGGCACCGAGCTCGGCATCTCGGTCAACACGGTCAAGTTCCACCTGCGCAATCTCTACGACAAGCTCGGTGTCAACAGCCGCGCCCAGGCGATCGCCTTTTTCTTCTCCAGCGGCGGTCGCTGAGGCGGAGAAAGTCTAGGGCGCGCCCTTGGTGCGGGCGAGATAGTCCACGATCGCTGCCACGTCCTTTGGATCGACCGGGGCGTGATAGGCGTGGATCATCTTCTCGACCTCGGCCTGCCATGCCGCTTTCGGCATCGTCGGCTGGTTCAGCACCATGCCCGCGGAATGGCAGGCAAGGCAGTTGCCGTTGATCGCATCGGCGCCCGGGCCGTCGAACGTGCGTCCGGGATCGGGCAGATCCACGGATACGGACTTCAGCGTTATCCCCTGATTGGTCCCGGCGGAATCGGCCCCTGCCGAGCGAACCAGGACGACCGGGGGCGCGATCAGGGCGACGGCCAGAATCACAGGGAGCATAGCTTCGCGAAACATCGGCGGCCTCCTCAAGCGGCGACGACTTGCGTCGTCTCGATGACGTTGCGCATGAAGCCGGATGGGTTCCAGTTCGGCGCCGTGGGCTGTACGACGCCGGCGTCGTTCGTGCAGCGCACGGCGAGGGTGCAGGCGCCGGGCTGCGGCGGCGTGAGCACGGTCTGCCAGGCGCGGAAGCCGTACTTGCCCTGATCCGCACCCAGCGTCGCCGGCTGCCAGGTTTTGCCGCCGTCGCCGGAAACATCGACGCGAGCGACGCCGGTGTCGCCGCCGAGGGCAATGCCGCGGAGAAGATTGGCGGCTCCGGCATGCAAGGTGTCGCCGGCCTTCACATTGGTGATGAAGGAGCGCGGCACCATCCGGCTGATCGGCACCGTGGCCACGCCGGTCTGTCCGGGCTTCATGTCGGCGCCCGGCGTGTCGGGGATCCGATAGGCGGTCTTGGTCCAGTAGTTGTCGTCCGGCCGGTCGAGCACTTCGATGTCGCTCAGCATCTTGACCCAGTAGGTCGCGTACCAGCCCGGCACGACAAGGCGCAGGGGGAAACCGTTCAGGAGCGGTAGTTGCTTGCCGTTCATGCCGAAGGCGATCATCACCTCGCTGTCGCGAGCATGGTCGAGGTCGAGCGATTTCATGAAATCGGGCGCGCCGTCGACCACCGGCTCGTCGAGCCCCTTCAATCGTACCTGGACCGCGCCCGGCTTCACGCCCGCTTTGTCCAGCACGTCCTTCAGCCGCACGCCGGTCCAGAGCGCGTTGCCCATGGCGCCGTTTGCCCACTGCCCGCCTGGCACCCGTGGCTGAAAGAGGCCGCGCGAATTGCCGGAGCACTGGTTGACCGCCGCCAGTTCCACCCGCGGCATGGCGAGCAGGTCGGCCAGCGACAGCGACAACGGCGTCGCAACCTGCCCGCGCACCGTGAGACGGAAGCTGGCGACGTCGATCTCGGTCGGGATCACCGCCCAATGCCAGCGGACATAGAACCGGTCGTTCGGCGTGAAGACGCCCTGGTCGAACACTTCGAACGGCGTCTCCAGCAGCGGCGGCCGCGAGCGCTGCAGGATCATGGCGCCCTTCTCAGGGAAGTCGGTCGCGATCGGGCGCGCATCAGGTCCGCCGGGGAGCGGCAGGTTGACTGCGGGTCCCGCGAAGGCGCGGTGGCTCGCGAGTGCCAGCCCCATCGCGCCGGCCTGGCCGAGTAAGAAGCGGCGGCTCACTCTCAGCATTTTGTCCTCCATCTGCCGGAGTTTCTGCCGACAAGATGGGCTGTCGGGATCAATCAATCCAATACATTGCCCCGCTGATATCAATCATACCAATAGATTAGAGATCAATCCTTCGGCTGGGTGACCTCCCAGGCCTTGCGCAGCCCGGCGCCCTGCCCCGGAAAGCGCTCCGGCAGCGCCTTGCAGGCGGCGATGCGGTCGATGCGGAAGTGGCGGAAGTCGCCGCGCAACTCGCACCAGGCGGCGAGCACCGTGGACTGGATGTAATAGACGATGGCGATCGGCTTCACGGTGCGCCGGGTCGCGCGCTCCTGGGCATCGCGATAGCCGAGGCGCAGCTTGCGCTCCTCGCGGATGGCCTGGCGGATCGCCTTCATGTCGATGGCCGCCGACGGCGCGCCCCATTTCGAGACCTGAAGCGCCCCGCGATCGACGCCGCAGCCGATTGCGGGTGGCAGCACCTCGGCGATCTTGGCGCCGACACCGGTCGCCGACGCCTGCAGGCCGCGATCGCCGGTCCGCTGCAGCAATGCCAGGCCGACCACGATCGCCTCGACCTCGTCGGCATCGAACATCAGCGGCGGCAGGTCGAAGCCGCGGCGCATCACGTAGCCGATCCCGGCCTCGCCGGCGATCGGGATCCGCATGCCCTGCAGGGCGGCGATGTCGCGATAAATCGTGCGCTTGTTCACCTCCAGCCGCTCCGCCAGCGCCTCGGCGGTCAGCGGCTTCCGTGCGCCGCGCAGAACCTGGATGACTTCGAACAGCCGATCGGAGCGGCCCATCATGGCTCCCGGATTGCCGAGCGGGAACGCTAGCATGTCTGCTGACAAGCAGATGTCAGTAGTCTTCCGATAGGAAGGGATCATCTGTAGAACAAGGACAGCACATGACAGGAAGGCGAAGCCGGCTCATGAACCCGCAGGCCCAGTACCGCATCGGCCTCGTCATGGTGACCGCCTCCGCGGTCGCTTGGAGCACCGCCGGTTTCTTCAC
>DATKNM010000323.1:0-7974 GCA_035541335.1 Binatia bacterium | reverse complement strand
CATCGTCCTCCTGGCGCTGGCACTGACGGTGTCGGCTCTAATGCCATCGGGCGCCGCCGCCGATCCGGCGGTGAGCGTGGTGCGCGATCCCAGCCTGCCGCAGGACATCAAGGGCCTCGACTTCGAGATCGGCCGCGCCCTGTTCGACCGGCAATGGGCGGCCGCCCCCTCCTCAACCCAGGCTGCGGACGGGCTCGGACCGCTGTTCAACGCCCGGGGCTGCAATGTCTGCCATCCCGGCGGCGGCCGCGGCGTCGCCTATGATGCGAGCGGCGCGGTGCTGGCGGCTTTGCTCCTGAAGCTCGGGCCGCATGGCGGGATGGGTGGTGGGATCGGTGATCCAGTCTATGGGCAGCAGATCCAGCCGGATTCCGTCGCAGGCCTCGGCGCCGAGGCGGAAGCCAAAGTGACGTTCGAGACCCACGCGGTGACATTGGCGGACGGCACGACGGTGGAGCTCAGGAAGCCGGTCTTCGCGCTCGATCGCCCCGCCTATGGCGCGCTGGCGAAGGAGACCGTGCTGAGCCCGCGCCTCGCCACGGCGATCAACGGGATCGGCCTGCTGCAGAGGATCCCGGAGGCGGAAATCCTTGAGCGCGCGGCGCCCAGCGGCACAGGCGTGTCGGGAAAGCCGAACCGGGTGACGGACCCCGTGACCGGCAAGATCGCGCTCGGGCGGTTCGGCTGGAAGGCGGGTGCCGCCGAATTCCAGGTCCAGGACGGGAAGGCGCTCAACCTCGACATCGGCCTCTCGAACCCGCTCTATCATGATGCCTATGGCGACTGCACGGCGGCCGAGCCGCAATGCCACGCCATGCCGAACGGCGCCTCGCCGCAATTCGAGAACCTGGAAGTGCCGTCGAGCCTCATGCGCTTGATCGACCGCTTCGTCGCGGAAGCTGTGCTGCCGCCCACGGTGTCGACGGCGAAGGACGTGGCGCATGGCCGCGAGGTCTTCACGGCGGCGGGCTGCGAGGCCTGCCACCGCGCCGCGTTCCAACTGCCGGCTGCGGATAATCTGCCGGCGCGCAGCATCGCGCCTTATTCCGATCTGCTGCTGCACGACATGGGGTTCGAGCTCGCCGATCACATGGTGGAGGGCGACGCCTCGGGCAAGGAATGGCGGACCGCCCCGCTCTGGGGCATCGGGCAGGCGCTGGCGGCGCCGGGCGGCGTGAGCCTGCTGCATGACGGACGGGCGCGGACTGTGCTCGAGGCCATTCTCTGGCATGATGGCGAGGCGGCCGATGCGCGCCGCCATGTCGAGCAGCTCTCCCAGCCGGACCGCCAGGCGCTCATCGATTTCATCGGATCCCTCTAAGGAAGAACACCATGCTGAAAGGCTTCGTCAGCCGCATCGCCTTGCTCGCCTCCTGGCTCGGCGTCTTCGCAACACCGGCCCAGGCGGCGGATTTCGCCGCCTTCAACCAGGACTATGCGACGAACCTGGTGGCGCCCGCCTTCAAGACGTTGGCGGGCGAGACCAGGAAGCTCGCCCAGCTGGCCGACGACTTCGCCGCGGCGCCGACCCAGGACGGCTATGCAGCGCTCCAGGTCGGCTTTGATTCCGTCTCCGACGCCTGGATGCAGGTGGAGTTCTTCCGATTGGGGCCGCTCGGCGCCGAGCAGCGATCCGACCGCTTCGAATACTGGCCGGAGAAGCGCAGCATCATCGACAAGCAGCTGCAAGGCCTGCTCGCCAGCAAGGACCAGGGCGCCCTCGCGCCCGAGAAGTTCGCCCAGGCCAGCGTCGCGGTGCAGGGCCTGCCGGCGCTGGAGCGCCTGCTGCATGGCGAGGACGCGCGCCAGGTGCTCTCCGCCGGGCCGGAGCAGAAGCCGCGTGCGGCCCTGATCCGCGCCATCGCCCACAATCTCGACGCGCTCGCCCATGAGCTCAACGCCGCCTGGGAGAAGGCGATCGCCGACCCGAAGGTCGCGGCGGCACCCTTCTCCGCCGATCCCAACGAGGCTGCGGCGCAGTTCTACGCCGGGCTGGCGACCGGATTGGAGGTGGTGAGCGACCAGAAGATCGCCGGGCCGCGCGGCGCCACCATCGACAAGGCGAAGCCGAAGGCGGCAGAGCAATGGCGCTCCGGCCGGTCGCTGAAGAACATCGCGCTCAACCTCGCGGCCATCCAGAACGCCATGACAGGGCCGCACGGCTTTGTGCGCCTGCTCGGCACGGACCAGGATGCGCTAAGGAAGGAGCTGACCGACGCGTTCAACGCCGCCAATGCCGCCGCCGCTGCGGCGCCGCAGCCGCTCGACGCCGCGGTCGCCGATGCGGAGGGGCGCAAGAAGATCGGCACCCTGCTGATCGCGGTCAACCACCTGCGCGACCTGATGACCCAGAAGGCGCCGCCGGCGCTCGGCATCTCCCTCGGCTTCAATGAGCTCGACGGCGACGGGAGCTGAGCCCTTGGGCCTGTTCGGACGCACGCCGGCCGCGACCCCGCGCTATTTCAGCGCCTGCAACTTCGCGCCCGGCCCGCAAGGCAGCGGCGCCGCGGCGCTCGACGCCGAGGGCCGCATCCTCTGGCGCCTGAAGACACCGGCGCGCGGCCACACGATGGAGATCGCGCCGGACGGCACGCTCAGCGCGCTCATCAACCGCAAGCCGGGCGCGGCCATCACGCTCTGCGATCCGGCGGACGGCACGATAGAGAGGCGCATCCCGGCACCCGATGGATACAGCTTCGACGGCCACGCGATCTTCAGCAGCGACGGGACAACGCTCTATGCCACCGAGAGCCGCGACGGCGACCAGGCCGGGCGGATCGGCGTGTATCACCTCTTGGACGGTGCACGCATCGGCGAGATGTCCACCCATGGGATCGAGCCCCATGAGCTGATCTGGCTGGAGCGGTATCGCACCCTCGCTGTGGCCAATGGCGGGATCGTCGACCGCCAGGCGCTGCAGGCGGAGATCGAATCCAGCCTGGTGATCCTCGATGCCGCGTCCGGGAGGATTCAAACGCGGATCGTACTGGATGAAGAACTGAATACGCTCTCCATCCGGCATCTGGCGCTGGGCGCGAGTGGCGAGATCGTCTTCGCCATGCAGGACCAGGATGCGGGCACGGAATGGCGGCCCATGGTCGGCATCGCCGACGCAGCGGGCGCCGTCTCCTTCCTCGAGCTGCCGCAAGAGGCGCTGATGCGGCTCCGCGGCTATTGCGGCAGCGCCGCCGTCGACCGCACCGGCACGATCGCCGCCGCGACCTCGCCCCATGGCGGCGTCGCTGCCTTCTGGCATCTGCCGGAGCGTCGCTTCCTCGGCCTCGTGGAATTGCGCGACGGCTGCGGCATCGCCGCGGCGGAACGTCCCGGCGCCTTCGTCTTCACCTCGGGCAGCGGGACGAGGCTGCTGGCGGAGGCAACGCGCGACGGCGTGACGTCACGCGTGCTGCAGCGGCCGAGCGACGGACTGCCGCTCTGGGATAATCATCTGACGCCGGCGCCCGTTTGACTTCCAGCCGATGTTCGAATAGGTGTGGCGGCCTATTGAAATCTCGAGCGAGCCGCCGTTTTGCCCCAGCACTGACCGATCTCGGTTGATCCGCGTTCTTCGGCGCCTCCGATCAGGTCGCGCGCCGGAGGATTCTGTGTTGGCGGCGGTGCACTGGGATCGGTTGCGGCAAGTTGCGCCCGACGTTTTGCAGTCAACCTCGCCTCGCCCGAGCTCCCTCTAGACCCATTCTGGACATCGCCCGCCAGCACTTCCGCTTCGGAAGGCTGTCATCGGCATGTCCACGTCGTCTCGCGACTCCGTCGCCCGTCTTTGCGTCCGCATTACCTCCGACCACCAACCCACCATCCGGCGCCATTGCCCGCGCTGCGCCGCCGAGCGACACTTTGCCAGCAGCGGCAAATTTCGCGTCAATGCCCAGAAGAAGACCATCGATGCCTGGCTGATCTTCCTCTGCACCGAATGCGATTATCGCCTGAACCAACCGGTCCATGAGCGACGGCCGCTGAAGTCCATCGACCCCGTCGGGCTGCGGGCCCTGATGCGCAATGACCGGGCGCTCGCCGACCGTCATGCCGCCGCAAGCGGTGCGACATCAGAGGTCGCCGTCGCCCTCGCCTTCTCGACGCCCGCCGATCCGGAAACATCGACGATCGAGATGACGATCGCCGTTGCGCCTTCTTGCTGCATTCGGCTGGACCGGCTGCTTTCCCTGATCCTCGGACTTTCCCGGGCGGAGCTGCAGCGGCTTTGCGATGAGGCAACGGTCTCGATCGCGCCGTTGTCGTCGAAGGCGCTGCGCCGGCCGGCGATCGACGGCCAGACGGTTCGGCTCGACTTCGCCGATTGTCCGGATGACCTTGCAAGGCGGTGCCGAGGAAGCCTGACCGAAGGGCTGCTCAGTAGCCCCGCTTCGGATCCACAAGGTTGAGCAGTGGCTGGCCGGCGAGAGCACGGCGATAATTCTCCAGGATCTCGCTGGCCCCGGCGCCGGCCTGGGTGATGGAGGCGATGTGCGGGGTGAGGATGATGTCCTTGCGGCGCCAGAACGGATGGTCTGCCGGCAGCGGCTCCTCGCGGAAGACGTCGAGCACGGCATAAGCGAGCTTGCCGGAATCGAGCGCCGCCAGGAGATCCGTCTCGTGGAGATGCCCGCCCCTGCCCGCGTTGACCAGGATCGCGCCGTCGGAAAGACCGGCGAACATCTTTGCGTCGAGAATGTTCTCGGTCTCCGCGGTCAGCGGCAGCAGGCAGATCATGAGTTTCAGCGGCGCGAGGAATGCCGCCAGCTCGTCCGGGCCGGCGAAGCTCTGCACGTCGGCGACCGATTTCGGCGTGCGGCTCCAGCCGCTGACCGGGAAGCCGAGGGCGACGAGCTTCTTCGCCGTATCCTGCCCCAAGGTGCCGAGGCCGAGGATGCCGATCGGAAAGTCCCGCGCCCAGCGCAACGGCCGGTCGAGCCATTGCCCGTCGCGCTGCCCCTGGCGGAAGACCGGGCCTTCGCGCAGGGCATCCAGCGCCCAATAGACCAGGTACTCGACCATGTTGGCCGAAAGCGCCCGCTCCACCATGCGGGCGATCGGCACGCCCGCCGGAAACTTGCCGCGCAGCAGGTGATTGACGCCGGCCCAAGTGGACTGGATCGCCTTCGCCTTGGTGAAGATCGAGAGATCGCCCGGCATGCGGCCGCCGACCACGATGAAGTCGATGTCGTCCGGATTCCCCCAATCCGGCCAGGTGCGGAACTGGAGCGAGGAATCGAGCGCGCGCAGGGCGCCGAGCCAATCGTCGGTTTCCACGGGATCGCCGGCATAAAGAATCGTCACGAATCCGCTCCGGTTGACACGCTCTCGCGGGGCGGCTTCACTGCCGGCGCAACAGAGACGAGTTCCTCATGTCTAGCGCGCCTGCCGCCGCCGAAGCAACCAGAGCCCCGATTGCAACCCCGATCGCCACGTGGGAGGTGCAGCAGCAACTCCCCAAAGTGGCCCATGGCCAAGGCTGTTACGTCTTCGACCAGGACGGCAAGCGCTATATCGACGGATCCGGCGGCCCCGCGGTGTTCTCGCTGGGCCACGCGCACCCGGAGGTCAACGCCGCGATCAAGGACCAGCTCGACCGCATCGCCCACGGCTATCGCTACACCTTCAGCAGCGATCCTCTGGAGGAATTGACCGCGATGATCGCGGAATCCTGTGCCAGTGGTTCCTCGGGCGGTCTCAAACACATGACCTTCTGCTCCAGCGGGTCCGAGGCGATCGAATCCTGCTTGAAGATCGCGCTGCAATTTCATGCCGCGCTCGGCAAGCCGGAGCGCTGCCGCTTCATCGCCCGGGAGCGCTCCTGGCACGGCAACACTTTGGGTGCGCTGGCGATCTCCGGCTTCCTCGACCGCCGCTCGGCCTTCGAGGGGGCGCTGACGCCGGCGAGCCTGCTTTCCCCCGCCAATGCCTATCGCCCGCCGGAGGGCGTGTTCCCGGAGGACGTCGCCGCCTTCTGCGCCCAGGAGCTGGAGAACGAGATCCAGCGGCTCGGGCCGGAGAAGGTCGCGGCCTTCATCTTCGAGCCGGTGGTGGGTGCGGCCGGCGGCTGCGTCCCGGCACCGCCGGGCTATGCCAAGCGCGTGCGGGAGATCTGCGACCGCTACGGCGTCCTCATGATCGCCGACGAGGTGATGTGCGGCGCGGGACGCACGGGCACCTGGCGCGCGCTGCAGCATGACGGCGTCGAGCCCGACATCATGGCGGTCGCCAAGGGCCTCGGCGGCGGCTATGTCCCGCTCTCGGCCGCGGTCTATCACGAGCGGCTGAAGGCGCCGATGTACCAGCGCTATGGCGGCCTTCTGACCGGCCACACCTTCACCGGCCACACGCTCGCTTGCGCGGCCGGGGTCGCGGTGCAGAAGGTGATCCGCCGCGACCATCTGCTGGAGAAGGTGCGCGAAAACGGCCTGCTGCTGAAGCGCATGCTGAGCGACGCGCTGGGCGCGCGGCCCTATGTCGGCGACATCCGCGGCCGGGGCTACTTCCTCTGCGTCGAGATCGTCGCCGATCGCGCCAGCAAGGAACCCTATCCCCGCGAGCGCATGATCTACCAGAGACTGAACCAGCTGGCCTTCGCCAACGGCCTCATCGTCTATCCGGTCGGCGGCAACGTGGACGGCAAGCGCGGCGACATCGTGATCGTCTCGCCGCCCTACATCGCGACGCTCGACGAACTCGGCGAGATCGTCGAGAAGCTGGCGAAGAGTCTCGACCAAGTGATGGAGCGCATTTGATAGCCCATGACGGATTCCGGGTCCGGCGCGCCACGTCGGTGGATGCCGCCGAGATCGCGCGGATCCACGTCGAGGCCTGGCGCGACGCCTATGCCGCCTTGCTGCCGGCGGAATACCTGGCGCGGATGGATTCGAAGATCGAGGCAGCGCGCTGGAGCCGCGCCTCCGGATTCAGCCGCCGCACCGAGAACACGCTGGTGGCCGATGCCGACGGCGACGTCGTCGGGTATGCCATCGTCGGGCCGACCCGCCGACAACGCCCGGCGCCGAGCGGCGAGGTCTATGCGCTCTATGTCGAGACCGACTGGCGCGAGCAGGGCGTCGGGCGCGCCTTGGTGGAGGCGGCATTCGACCTCTTCCGCAAGCGCGGCCTCGCGGAAGTGGTGATCTGGTGCCTGGAAGGCAATTTCGCGGGCCGCGGCTTCTACGAACGCTGCGGCGGCCGGCGGTTGAGCGAGGCCCGCCTCGAAGAGGTCGGCGGCATGCCGCTGCCGACCATCGGCTACCACTGGGTGCTCTGACCCTACGCCGCCTCGCTCGTGTGCAGCATCAGGGCGGTGAGATGCGAGCGCCGCGCCAGCAGGAATTTGCGCAACCGGTCTTCGTAATCCTCCGTGACCGCAGACCTGACTGACGAGCGCGCCGCGAGCGCTGTCCGCCAGCGTGCCAGCTTCGGCAGACCCGCGAGGATGCCGAAATCGCCGATCCGGTCGAAAACGTCGAAATAGCGGAAGACCGGCGCGAAGACCGCATCGACCAGCGAGAACACGTCGCCGTCGAACCAGGGTTCTGCCACCAGCCGCCGTTCCAGCCAAGCAAAACGCTCGGCCAGTTGCCGGCGCTTGGCGTCGAAGGCCGCAGCATCCGGAGCGGAGTAGAAACCCCAGATATCGTTCAGGATCGCCGAGCCGAACTCGATCAGGCTGCGATGCTCCGCCCGGCGCAGCGGGTCCGCGGGATGCAGCGCATGAGGCTGCGTATCTTCGAGGTATTCCAGGATCACCGCGGATTCGAAGATCGCGGTCTCCCCCACTTTGAGGACCGGCGTCTTGCCGAGGGGCGACAGGGCTTTGAACCAGTCCGGCTTCGCCGCGAGATCGACATACACGCGCTCGAACGGCGCGCCTTTCTCGGCGAGCGCGATGGCGGCGCGCTGCACATAGGGACAGAGGTGATGGCTGACCAAGGTCAGGGTGGCGGTTTCGGCTGCTGCGGGCATGGCATGGCT
>DATKNM010000322.1:0-4741 GCA_035541335.1 Binatia bacterium | reverse complement strand
TGTCGTTGTCCGGCCCGAGCTTGCAGGTGCCGAGCGGGTGATGGACCGTGATCGAGGTCTTCCTGATGTGCTCGTCGATGGCGGCATCGCTGTTCTTGTCGCTGCCGGGGAAGAACTCGCGGGCGATGAAGGGCTGCATCGCCGGCTGGGCCGCGACCTCGCGGGCGAGGCGGATGCCGGCGCGCAGCGACTTCCAGTCGGCGTCGGCCGAGAGGAAGCGCTGCAGGATGTGCGGATGCGCCTCAGGATCGGTCGAGCGTAACGTCACCTTGCCGCGGCTCTCCGGATGCAGCATGACGATCCGGCACGCAAAGCCGTCGGCGAACGGGGCCTTGAACGGCTTCATATAGGGCCAGGCGCCGAGCGGCGCGGCGGTCAGCAGGAACTGGATGTCGGGGAGCGGGAGATCGTTGCGGCTCTTCAGGAATGCGGTGATGCCGCCTGGCACGTCGGACGCGAAGCCGGTGCCGAAGAGATAGGCCCTGCCGAGCTCGCGGGTGATGCGGTCGAAGCGCATCATCCGGAAGAACGGGCTCGGTTCCTTGCGATGGTACATCAGGATCGCCGAAACGTGGTCCTGAAGGTTCTTGCCCACGCCGGGAATGGCGAGCTTCACCGGGATGTCGTGCCGCTTCAGCTCCTCGGGATCGCCGATGCCGGAGAGCATCAGCAGTTGCGGCGAGTTGATGACGCCGCCGGCGAGGATCACCTCGCGGGCTGCGCGCGCCGTCCGCATGACGCCGTGCTGGCGGTATTGGATGCCGACGGCGCGGTTCCCTTCCATGACGAGCTGCGTCGCCAGAGCTTGGACGTGGATCTCGACGCGGCCGCGCCTCAGCGCCGGGCGCAGATAGGCGGTGGCGGCGCTGCTGCGCTTGCCGTTGCGGATGGTCATCTGCAGGCGGCCGAAGCCTTCCTGGCGCTCGCCGTTGTAGTCCTCGGTCCAGGCGTGGCCCGCTGCCTTGCCCGCTTCGGCGAAGGCGCCGAGCAAGGGGTCCTGGTAGTGGCAGAACTGGGTGCCGAGCGGCCCCTCGCCGCCGCGATAGCTGCCAGCGCCGCCTTCCCAGCTTTCCTGTTTCTTGAAGTAGGGAAGGGCGTCGGCATAGGACCAGCCCTTGGCGCCGTTCGTCGCCCAGCGGTCGTAGTCGCCGCGATGGCCGCGGACATAGGCCATGGCGTTGGTGGAGGAGCAGCCGCCGACCACCTTGCCGCGGGCGCATTCGACCGCGCGGCCGCCGACGCTGGCCTCGGGCTCGCAGAAATAGCCCCAGTCGTGGAGGCGGTTGACCAGGATCTTGCCCCAGCCCAGGGGAATGTGGATCCAGGGGTCGCGGTCCCAGCCGCCGGCCTCCAGGATCAGGACCGAGACGTCCTTTTCTTCCGACAGACGGTTCGCGAGCACGCAGCCGGCCGAGCCCGCGCCGACGATGACATAGTCATAAGTGGCGCTTCCGTCGGACATGAGGCGAGACCTTTAGCGCTGTTTCTTGCGATTGGTCCCATCTGAAGCCATATCCGGTACCAATCTGCCATCCCTGGTCACTAGATGGTTAGCATGGCGCCGCGACCGGCGACAAGCCGAGCCGAAAGGTTCGTGCGAGGGAATCAGGCGGTGGCGCCGAGAGCGGCTATTGCTCCTTGGCGGCGGCCCCGGGGAAGGCGTGCTCGTAGATGTAACGCTGCACGTCGGAGAGATGGCGCTGCATCAGATCCTGGGCCTTCTCGCCCTGGCGCGCGGCGATCGCCAGAGCGATCTCCTGGTGGTTGTCGGCATAGACCGACTGGCGCTTGAAGCAATGGGCGTTCTCGGAGAGACGCCGCCAAGCGGCGTCGCCGCGGTTCGCATTCAGCGTGTCGAACACAGCGAGGAAGAGGGTGTTGCGCGCCACCTCGGCGATGGTGCGGTGGAAACGGAGATCGGCGACCTCATAGGTCGCGGGATCGGGCGCCGCGCGGGTCTCGTCGGCCATCGCGGTCAGCCGGTTGATCTCGGCCTGCGATGCACGGAAGGCTGCGAGCCGCGCCAATACCGGCTCGATCGCCAGCCGCACCTCGATCACCTCCAAGGGATTGGTGTGGTCGAGGATGTGGGCGAAGGCGGGATCGGCGCGGAGCGTTCCGTCGGCCTGCAGCCCGCCGCCGTTGGCGCGCGCCGCCGTGCCGTTGCCGCGCTCGGCGGCCTGGCTGTTGCCGTGGCCGTTACCGCCGTTGATGAAGGTGCCGCGACCCTGGTGACGCGAGATCTGGCCTTCCTGCTCCAGGACCTCCAGCGCGCGGCGCAGCGAGCGGCGGCCGACGCCGAGCTCGCTGGCGAGCGAACGCTCCGGCGGAATCCGCCCGCCGCCGTTGAAGTCGCCGCTGGCGATCATCTGGCGCAGCTTGTTGAGCGTGTGGTCGGTGCGCTCCATGGCGGACTCCCGTCTGGCGCTGGTTGCGATACCAATGGTCCGCGGACGATACCATGATCCGTGCCAAGCAACAATCGCCCGTACCATTCGCGGAATCGCATTGACGGCCGTTGACGCTGTCGAAGAGAAATGGTTACGATCCGGGCCTAACGCATGGATCAAATGCGAACCAATTGACGAATGGTTCGGGCCGGCTTGCCGCCGGGACCGTCCGGGTCAAGACTCTCTTCGGAGCGCCTATCAGGCACTTCGAGGCGGCGACAGCGAGGGGCGGAACATCATGCAGGCCGGCGGCAAGAGCAGCAGCGCCAAGGACCACAATCTCCAGGCCGCGCTGGACCAGCTCCACGCGGACGTCTACGCCAGCAACATGGCGCCCTATTGGGTGGTCGACCGCACCAAGCTCCATGACGAGGACACCCAGGTCATGGACAAGCGGAAGGCGATCCCCTTCCACTGGCGCTACAGGGACCAGATGGAGCCGCTGCTGCACCGTTCGGCGGAGCTCATCACGACGGAGACCTCGGAGCGCCGCTCGCTGGTGCTGGTCAATCCAGGCTTGGCGCCGAGCCGCGCCACCACGACCACCATGTACGTGGCCTATCGCCTCAATGATCCCCGGGAGATCATGCCGCCGCACCGGCATTCGCCGAATGCGATCCGCCTCGGCCTCACCGGCAAGCAGAACTTCACCGGCGTCGAGGGCGAGAACATCACCTTCGGCCCCGGCGACCTGGTGCTGACCCCGCACGACACCTGGCACAACCACGGCAACAAGGGCGACGACAACGCCATCAACCTCTCGGTGCTCGACCTGCCGCTCGTCGAGGCGCTGAACTCGATGTATTTCGAGCACGATTACACCGAGGAAGAGGAGGGCGTGCGGGTCAAGAAGGCGATGCAGTCGTCGCGCTTCCCCGACGACTACTCGCAGCAGATCTACGGCGCCGGCGGCCTCATGCCGCGCTTCGTCTCGCATCACCGCGGCACCGGCGCCGCCTCGCCGATGTACGTCTATCGCTACGACATGATGCGCGAGGCGCTGGAGCGCTTCCGCAACTGGGACGGCGATCCCCACGAAGCGATCATGATCGAGTACGTCGATCCGACCACCGGCCAGGGCATCTTCAAGACCGTCACCTTCTTCATGCAGATGCTGCGGCCCGGCGAGAAGACCCTGCCGCTGAAGCAGAGCGCCAGTCTGGTCTGCGCGCCGTTCGAGGGCAGCGGCTACAGCCTGGTCGGCAACAAGAAGATCGAATGGGACAAGTTCGACACCTTCGTGGTGCCGGGCGGCTATTGGTGCGAGCATGTGAACACGTCGGACAAGGATCCGGCGATCCTGTTCGTCGCCAGCGACGAGCCCACCTTGAAGGCGCTCTCCTTCTACCAGAAGCACGGCAAGAACAAGCAAGGCGACATCGTGAAGCTCGCCTGAGGGCGAGGGATCAAGCGCGCCTCAATCACGGATCATCATGGCAAGAGCCAAGAACACCAAGCTGCTGGCGAACTTCGACTGCCCGGGCGGCGGCCAGGTCTGGGTCGACGGCCGGACCCTCTATGTCGGCCACATGCGCCAGCCGACCGGCACCACCGTCGTCGACATCTCCGATCCCAGGCACCCGAAGACCATCGCCAAGGTCGAGGTGCCGGACGGCTGGCATTCGCACAAGGTGCGGGTCGCCGACGGCATCATGATCGTCAACCACGAGAAGCAGGGACCGGCCGGCGATCTCGGCTTCGGCGGGGGCCTCGGCATCTACGACGTCTCGAAGCCGGCTGAGCCGAAGCTGATCACCAAGTGGCGCACTCATGGCAAGGGCGTGCACCGCTACGACTTCGACGGCCGCTATGCCTATATCTCGCCGACCGCCGAGGGCTATGTCGGCAATATCGCCATGATCCTCGACTTGAAGGATCCGGCGAAGCCCGAGGAAGTGGGGCGCTGGTGGATCCCCGGCCAGTGGAAGGCGGGGGGCGAGGAATATCCCTGGGAGAACTGGACGCCGCCGCGCTGCCATCACCCGATGCGCATGGGCGACCGCCTCTATGTCTCCTATTGGCATCATGGCTACTACATCCTCGACATCGCCGACATGTCGAAGCCAAAGCTCGTTTCCGGCGGCAACACCTCGCCGGCCTTCCCGCATCCGACCCATACCTGCCTGCCGATCCCCGAGCCCCTGAAGGGTCGCAAGATCATGGTGGTGGCGGACGAGGACGTGGCGAAGCTCTGGCCGGCCGCCCCGGCCTTCGCCTGGATCTACGACATCACCAACGAGCATTGCCCGATCCCGATCGCGACCTGGCAGGTCGAGGGCCTGGACAAGGAC
>DATKNM010000321.1:0-9724 GCA_035541335.1 Binatia bacterium | reverse complement strand
CGGAGAATCGGCGAGTCCCAGCTTCAGGGAATCGTTGAATGAACCACAATATCAACAGGTTAAACGCACACTCTCTGCCCTGCTTTCCGATTGCGGGCGGGTGGGTCACCCGGTATCACTGCGGCAAGTCTTAACGAACTGGCATGCGGCAGGCGATGAGCGATCTGTTCGAGAATGCGCCCAGGAAGGGCGGCGATTATTCGGCCAAGGACATCGAGGTCCTGGAGGGGCTGGAGCCGGTCCGGCGCCGCCCCGGCATGTATATCGGCGGCACCGACGAGCGCGCGCTGCACCATCTGGTGGCCGAGGTCCTCGACAACTCGATGGACGAGGCGGTCGCCGGCCATGCCAGCCGCATCGAGGTCGAGCTCAGTGCCGATTTCTTCGTGACGGTGCGCGACAACGGCCGCGGCATCCCGATCGACCCGCATCCGAAGTTCAAGAACCAGTCGGCGCTGGAGGTGATCCTCACCACGCTGCATTCCGGCGGCAAGTTCAGCGGCAAGGTCTACCAGACCTCGGGCGGCCTGCACGGCGTCGGCCTCTCGGTGGTGAACGCGCTCTCCGACGATCTCACGGTCGAGGTGGCGCGGGACAAGCAGCTCCATGTCCAGAGCTACAAGCGCGGCAAGCCGACGGGGAAGCTGAAGAACACCGGCGCGGTCAACCGCCGCGGCACGACGGTCCGGTTCCACGCCGATCCGGAGATCTTCGGCAAGCAGGCGCATTTCAAGGCGGCCCGGCTCTACCGCATGTGCCGCTCCAAGGCCTATCTCTTCCGCGGCGTCGAGATCCGCTGGTCCTGCGACCCGAGCCTGATCGCCGAGAGCGACGACACGCCTGCCCAGGACACGCTGCATTTCCCCGGCGGCCTCTCCGACTACCTGACCGCGACCCTCGAGGGCCGCAAGACCGTGACCGCGACGCCGTTCATCGGCCAGGCGGACTTTCCGGAGAACCAGGGCCGCGCCGAATGGGCCGTCGCCTGGCCGGTGGATGGGGAGGGCTTCCTCAACTCCTATTGCAACACCGTGCCGACGCCGGAAGGCGGCACACACGAGACCGGCCTCCGGAGCGCCCTCGCCCGCAGCCTCCGGAGCTATGGCGAGCTGGTGGGCAACCGCAAGGCCAACATCATCACCGCCGAGGACGTGACCGGCGGCGCCGCGATGCTGCTCTCGATCTTCATCCGCGACCCGCAGTTCCAGGGCCAGACCAAGGAGAAGCTCGCCAGCGTCGAGGCGACGCGCCTCGTCGATACCACCATCAAGGATCATCTCGACCACTGGCTGAGCGGCGATCCGGGCCGCGCCCGCGACCTCCTCGACCGGGTGATCGAGGTTGCGGAAGAGCGCCTGCGGAAGCGGCAGGACAAGGAACTCTCGCGCAAGACCGCGACCCGGAAGCTGCGGCTCCCCGGCAAGCTCGCCGACTGCTCCAAGGATTCCCAGGAGGGCACCGAGCTTTTCCTGGTGGAAGGCGATTCCGCCGGCGGCTCGGCGAAGCAGGCCCGCAACCGCGAGACCCAGGCGGTGCTGCCGCTCCGCGGCAAGATCCTGAACGTCGCCTCCGCCTCGGCCGACAAGCTCTCCGGCAACCAGGAGCTCGTGGATCTCATCCAGGCCCTCGGCTGCGGCACGCGGGACAAGTTCAACGCCGAGCGGCTGCGCTATGCCAAGGTCATCATCATGACCGACGCCGACGTGGACGGCGCGCACATCGCCTCGCTGCTGATGACGTTCTTCTATCGCGAGATGCCGGGGCTGATCGAGCACGGCAATCTCTATCTGGCGCAGCCGCCGCTCTATCGCCTCTCCCAGGGCGGCAAGATCGCCTATGCCCGGGACGACGCCCATCGCGACGAGCTCCTGAAAGGCGAGTTCAACGGCAGAGGCAAGGTCGAGGTCAGCCGGTTCAAGGGCCTCGGCGAGATGCCGGCGGCGCAGCTCAAGGAAACCACCATGGACCCGGCGAAGCGCACCCTGCTCCGGGTCCGCCTGCCGCACCGGCACGGCAACGACGAGGAGCGCGCCGACGCCCGGGACACCGCCGACCTGGTGGAGCGGCTGATGGGCCGCAAGCCGGAGCTCCGCTTCCAGTACATCCAGGAGAATGCGCGCTTCGCGCAGGATCTCGACGTCTGAGACCTGAGCGCCCGCACATCCCGAGGCAGGCCGGCGCCGAACCGCCCTGGCCTCTCTTGCGTCTATTGCCTTAGACTGACCGGGACCAGGAGCCTCGGGGGCTTCGATGACGCGACTTCTTTTCCTGCGTGATGCGCGGCGCATGACCTTCGCCGCCGCGCTGCTCTGCTGTGCGCTCCTGCTCGCCCTGCGGGCCCTCGCGGCAGACTTCGTCGGCCAGACCGTCAAGGCCAGCGGCGCGGTCGAGATCACGCGGTCGGGAGAGACGCTGAGCGCCGGCCAGGGCACGGCGCTGGAGCTCGGCGACGTGATCAAGACCGGACCGGGGGCGCGCCTCCGGATGCGCTTCGTCGACGGCTCGATCCTCACCATGGGCGAGAACTCCACGCTGTCGATCGACATCTTCTCGGTCGATGCGACCAACAATTCGCGCACCGTCGTCCTCACCATGCTGGAAGGGATCGTCAACGCGGTGGCCGCGAAGTCCGGGGAGAGCCGGTTCGACTACCAGATCAAGACGCCGAACGCCTATTCCGCGGTGCGCGGCACCAAGTGGATCGTCTCCTTCCTGAAGCAGAAGACCGGCGTCTATGTGCTCAACGGCCTGGTGGAGATGGGGCCCGGCAGCGCCGGCGCGAAGCCGGTCTTCGTGCCGGCCGGCAGCTCGGGCTCGGTCGATGCCCAGGGGCACCTGGGCTCGGTGTCGCCGACCACGCCGGATGAGTTGAAGCCGCTGCTGGACGCGACCTCGGACGTGGCCGGCACCGTGCCTCCGCCCTCGAACGCGCCGGTGCAGCCCCTCATCCCGCTGTCGCCGACAAATCCGACGACGCCGACGAATAAGAATGACCACAGCAGCAATGGCAGCACGGGCGGCCCCACCGGCGGCGGCGGGCCGACCGGCGGCGGCAAAGGCGGCGGCAGGGGCAATGGCGGCGCGACCGGAAACTAGAGCGACCTAGAGGACCCACGGGCTGCGGAGCACGTAATCCTCCTGCTCCCAGGTCTCGATCGATCCCGGCCGCACCCGGCGCACCGCGGCGACGGCCGACCGGGGATCCTGGCCGTTCTCGATCAGCAGGCGCGCGGCAACGGTGCCGGTGCGGCCGAGGCCGGCATAGCAATGCATGGCGAACCGGCCGCCGCCCTCGAGCTCCTGGCGGAGCAGCGCGCCGGCGGTGCGCCAGCCATCCTCCCATGTGGCGGAGGGAATGCTGAGATTGCGGATCGGCAGGTGGAGCCAGGCGAGGCCATGGGCCGATGCCGCCTGCTCCAGGCGCCGCGGGTCGACGCCGATGTAGCGGAGCTCGTCGGCCTCCATCAGCGTCACCAGACGCGTGGCGCCGAAGGCGGCGATCACATCGAGATCCTCTTCCAGCGCCTCCAGCGACGGCCGCACGAAGCGCGGCGTCAGGCGATGGCCCGGGCAGCAGCAAAGGCCGATATGGCCGCGCGCGACGGGCAACGGGTCGATGGCATAGGCCAGCATCCCGCGATCATAGCGAAGCCACGGCGCGGGGCGAAGACGGCGAAGAGTGCTGAGGAAGGACCGAACGCCCAGGGGAAATTCGGGAAGAGCCCTGCGGCTCAGACCGCGGGCGGGACGATATGGACGCTGATGTCGGTCGGGAAGAACAGCGTCGTGCCGTCGCCGAAAGCGAAGTAGGCGAGACCCGAGAGATCGCCGCCATTGGCATCGACCGCCTCGTTGGCCACGCCGTGCTCCACGACCGGCTGGTCGGTCGCGAGCTGCACGGCAAGATTGCCGCCGTCATACTCGATGACGATGTTGCCGGCGCTGTCCGGCAGGAGGTCGGCAAGCTGCAGGTTGATCGTGTCCGCCGACGGCGCAGCGGAAACACCGCCATCGCCGTGATCGGATGCCTCAGGGGTCATGGTCTGGTCGATCATCGCTGCCACTCAACTCACGCAAGGATTCCAGTCGAGGCACCGCCGACTCGGGGTACCGCCTTCACCTTATTCTCGGCGAAATAAGCAGAGATTCAAGACTCAGGGAAAGATTCGAGGCTGATATCACCACACGTCCGTGTGATATCGACGGTTTTGACGAAAATGCCTTGAAAATGCCCTGATTGGGCCCGCATTCCCAAGGCGCCGTCCTGCCCATCCGGTTCGGGAGAGAGCCGGTTCGGGAGATGGTCGGAGTGGCGGGATTTGAACCCACGACCCCCAGTCCCCCAGACTGATGCGCTACCAGGCTGCGCTACACTCCGACCTTGGTGCCACGGCGCAATTGGGGGTGCCGATGGCAGGGGCGTATATATCGGCCGCTCCGGGCCGGTGCAAGCCGGATCGGGCCGAACCGCGGTTCGAAGATCAGGCCGGGTTCAGCGCTCGATGGCCTTGCGGAGCCGGTCCCGGAGATCGGCGAGCTCGCCGGCGATGGCGCGGATCTCGCGCAGCTGGCGGTCGTCGCTGGAGCGGAACAGCGGAAGCTCGCTGGACGCCAGGGGCCGCGCGCCGGCGATGGCCTGATCGGGCGCCACCTCGATCGCATCCGCGGCAGGCTCCACACCATCCTCGCCCAACTTCAGGCTGCCCTCGCGCATCAGCTTCTGCACGCCCTTGATGGTGTAGCCCTGCTCGTAGAGCAGGTTGCGGATCTGGCGCAGCAGCTCGATGTCTTCGGGCCGGTAATAGCGCCGGCCGCCGCCCCGCTTCATCGGGCGGATTTGCGGGAACTTGGTCTCCCAGAAGCGCAGCACGTGCTGCGGCACTTCGAGGTCGTCGGCAACCTCGCTGATGGTGCGGAACGCCGTGGCGGACTTCTCCGCCCGGCGCGGGGCCGGCCGCCGGGCTTCGGCGGCGTGATGATCCCTGGCCTGATGATCCCTGGCCTGGGCCGCCTCGCCGCGGGCGCGCTGGGCGTTGCTCATGATGCGGCGCCCGCGCCCTTGTTCACCCGGTCCTTGAGGACATGGGAGGAACGGAAGACCAGCACCCGGCGCGGCTTGATCGGCACTTCCTCGCCGGTCTTCGGGTTGCGGCCGATGCGCTCGCCCTTCATGCGGACGAGGAAGCTGCCGAAGGAGGAGATCTTCACGCTCTCGCCCTTGGCGAGCGCGTCGGAAATCTCGTTGAGGACGCTGTCGACCAGCTCGGCCGATTCGTTCCGCGAGAGGCCCACTTCCTGATAGACCGCTTCGGCCAAATGCGCCCGGGTGACCGTGTTGCCCTTGGCCCCATCGTCCTTCATGGCTCTACCTTTCGCTGACCCGTTCCGACATTCCGGGTAAAGCAAAAGCCTATCGATTCCACTGAAATCAGTCAATTAGAGAGGGACGTTGCGACAGAGCGCCAGAGTCGGAGGCGAATCGCCGCGCTCCGGCCCAGTGGCTGCCCCGGTGGCTACCAGCGGACCAGCGCCGAACCCCAAGTGAATCCGCCGCCCATGGCCTCCATCAGCACCATCTGCCCGCGCTGGATCCGGCCGTCGGTCACGGCCTCGGCGAGGGCGAGGGGCACGGAGGCCGCGGAGGTGTTGGCGTGCCGGTCGATGGTATAGACGACCTTCTCCGGCGGCAGCTTCAGGCGATGCGCCATGCCGTCCATGATCCGGCGATTGGCCTGATGCGGCACCAGCCAGTCGATGTCGGCGGCGGTGATGCCGGTCGAGGCGATCGCGGCATCGACGGCGGCGGCGAGATTGACGACCGCGTGACGGAACACTTCCTTGCCGTCCATGTGCACGACGCCGGTGGTCTGGGTCGCCGACGGGCCGCCGTTCACATAGAGCTGGTCATAATGGCTGCCGTCCGAGAAGAGGTGCGTGCAGAGCACGCCGCGGTCCTTGGAGGTGCCCTTGCCTTCCGCCGCTTCCAGGATCAGCGCGCCGGCGCCGTCGCCGAAGAGGACGCAGGTGTTGCGGTCGTTCCAGTCGAGGATGCGGGAGAAGGTCTCGGCACCGATCACCAGCGCACGCTTGACCTGCCCCGCCTTGATGAAATTGTCCGCGACGGCGAGCGCGTAGACGAAGCCGGAGCAGACCGCCTGGACGTCGAGGGCGAATCCGCCGGTCATTCCGATGCGGTGCTGCACCCTGGTCGCGGTCGCCGGGAAGGTGTGGTCCGGCGTCGCCGTGGCGACGATGAGGGCGCCGATGTCGGCGCCGCGCAGGCCGGCATTGTGCAGCGCCTGCTCCGCCGCCTTGACCGCGAGGTCCGAGGTCATCTCGCCCTCGGCCGCCACATGGCGCTGGCCGATGCCGGTGCGCTGGCGGATCCATTCGTCGCTGGTGTCGAGGCGCTGCGACAGCTCGTCGTTGGTGACGATCCGCTTCGGCAGATACGCGCCGACCGCCAGGCCCACCGACCGTCTCATCGCAAATCCATCATGGCCGGTTCCGTCTAGAGGGCGGCTGCTTGGGGCGTGACCGCCCGACTGTCCGCAGGATTGACGGCCGCGGCCGTCATGTTGGCGAAGTCCTCGCGCATCTTCTCGAGCGCGCCGTTGGCGATCATATCGACCGCGACGCCGATCGCGTTGGCGAAGCCGAAGGCATCGGTGCCGCCGTGGCTTTTCACGCAGACGCCGTTCAGGCCCATGAAGATGGCGCCGTTGTAGCGCCGGGGATCGACCCGCGCCCGGAGCGCGTTCATTGCCGGCCGCGCCAGCAGGTAGCCGAGGCCGGCCATCCACGAGCTCTTGAAGGTCTGGCGCAGGAAATGGCTGTAGAGCTTCACCGCGCCCTCGATGCTCTTCAGCGCGACATTGCCGGTGAAGCCGTCGGTCACGATCACATCGACCGTGCCGCGGGTGATGTCGTCGCCCTCGACGAAACCTATGAACTTGCCGGGCAGCACGGCCTGGCGAAGGATGCCGCTCGCGACCTTGACCGCGTCATGGCCCTTCAATTCCTCGGCGCCGACGTTGAGGAGGCCGGTCGTGGGCTCGCGCACGCCGAGCACGGTGCGGGCGAAGACGTTCCCCATCACCGCGAACTGCACCAGGTTGTCGGCGTCGCACTGCACGTTGGCGCCGAGGTCGAGCATCACGCTTTCGCTGCGCAGGGTCGGGAAGAACGAGGCGATCGCCGGCCGGTCGATGCCGGGCATGGTCTTCAGCACGAACTTCGCCATCGCCATCAAGGCGCCGGTATTGCCGGCGGAGACGACGGCGTCGGCCTCGCCGTTGTGCACGGCGTCGATCGCAAGGCGCATGGAGCTGCCGCGGCCGGAGCGCAGGGCCTGGCTCGGCTTGTCCTCCATGGTGACGACGGAGACGGTGTGGCGGAGGGTGCTGACCTTCTTCAGGTCAGGGAGCGAATCCAGCAGCGGCCGGACCTTGGCCTCGTCGCCGAAGAACAGGAACTTCGATTGCGGGAAGCGACGGCGCGCGATATCGGCACCGCGCACCACCATCTCCGGCGCATTGTCGCCGCCCATCGCATCCAGGGATATCGCCAGGCTGGCGCTCAAGAGTGTTCACTCCTTCCTGGGCGCACTATAGCAGGCGCAATCAGGCGGTGCCCGTCTCCCCGCTGGCGATCACTTCGCGCTTGTCGTAGTGACCGCAGGAGGCGCAGACGTGATGCGGGCGCTTCAACTCGCCGCAATTCGGGCACTCCATCGAGGCCACCACCTTCAACGCATGGTGGCTGCGTCGCATGTCGCGCCGTGACCGAGTGACCTTCTTCTTGGGAACTGCCATGGTTCTGCTCGCACAAAAGAAAAGGCAGCCCGTCGCTGCCATCTGATGGCGGGTTCTTAGCCAAAATCCGACGCGCTGGCAAGCTTGTCACGCGCGACCCGTTCCTGACAGGACTGCAAGGGTCAGTTCTATTTCTTCAATATTGAGAATGGGTTAACGGGCCGCTCCGGTTCCGCATCCGGCTCGGTCCCCGGCTGGTACCGTTCCGGGACCGCCGCGCCGGGCGCCCGGGGGTAGGGATCGAGGGATAGAGCAAGCTGCTGGGCCGCCATCTCGCCGAGGTCGATATGGCCGTTCCGGATCGGCTCCGGCGGCTCCGTCTCCTCGAAATCGAGGTCGAGATCGGCCTCCCGACCCTTGCTTTCGCGGCCGGAATCCGCGGCGAAATCGACCGCGAAGGTCTCGTGGATATGGGCCGGCACCGGGGCGAGGGTCACGACGCAGGACTGGATCACGTCGGCGTCGATCTCGCCGCTGACATGCACCACCCCGCTGCCGGCGCGCTTCAGGTCGAACACGGCTTCGAGGCGTTCGACGGCCTCGATCTCGAAGCGTCGCGCCAGCGCCGCCCGTTCCTCCGCATTGGCGGAGATGCGGCGCTCCATGCGGTGGGTCCCGACGCTGTCCGCTTCGACGAAGCGGGAGAACTCCTGGGAATCGGAATGCTGTCGCGGCATGGACTTAATCTAGTAATCGAGCCGGTCAGGTTCGAGGGTCGGGAAGCGCAGCACGCCGCGCATCAGCTGATCGATCGGCTCCTGACCGAGATCGGCGTCGGCCCGGCGGACATAGTCGGCCATGCGCTTCAACGGCTCCTCGGCGGGCTCGGTGGTGCCGTAGAGATTGCGTTTCAAGGCGAGCTCCAGCGCGATCGGGCCCCCGTCCAGCCCGGTCTGGTAGGCCTGGAACCGGCCGTTCATCGCCTCGGTCATGAACTTGATGCGGCGGCCGACGCCGAGGTCGGCGGCGCCGAGCTCACGAATCGAGGCGTCGAAGTCGCTGAACATCACGTCGTACGCCGCCTGGGCGACGGCGCCCGCCTTCTCCCCCTGCCCCTTCAGACGCTTGAACAGCAGGAAGGCGTGCAGCGCCACCATCTCGAACCGGCCGTCGATCGTGTCCGGCACGCCGCCGGCGAGATAGAACTCCGGCCGCCGCGCCTGGGCCGAGAGCACGGCATAGAGCCGCTGCGCGATGAGCTCGCGCCGGTCCGGGCCGCTCAGCACCCGGTCGATCAGCTTGCTCAAACCGGTCATCGCGCCACGTTCATGATGTTGCGGTCCTTGTTCGCCGGGGTCCCCAATCTTGACACGACGGGGGGTGGATGCAATCTTCGCCGAGCCGGACGGAATAGCCGAGCCTAGGCGCCAAGATCCTGATTCGCAACAATTCCCGGCGCCAATCTCGGGTCCCGTGCCGGTTGATCCAGGGGACAAGATGCCCGACTTGCGTAAGTTTGCGACCGCCGGTTTCACGGCCCTCGCCCTGGCGACGGGGCTTGCCGCCTGCGCGCCGGTGATCCAGCAGGAGGGCAATGTCCCCGACCCCGACCAGGTGGTGCAGATCAACCCGGGCGTCGACGACAAGAGCCGCGTCACCCAGCTCCTCGGCTCGCCCTCCGCGGTCTCCTCGTTCGAGGACCGCACCTGGTATTACATCTCGCGCCGCACCGAGCAGACCGCCTTCCTCGATCCCGTGGTGGTCGAGCAGGAGGTGCTGGCGATCACCTTCGACACCAACAACGTGGTCCAGGACATGCGGGTCTACGGCGTCGAGAACGGACGCATCGTCCAGACCGTCGACCGCATCACGCCGACCTACGGCAACGACCTCACCTTCGTGCAGCAGCTGCTGGGCAACCTCGGCCGCTTCAACAATCCGAACAAGAAGAAGACGCCGTTCTGATCTGA
>DATKNM010000320.1:0-5846 GCA_035541335.1 Binatia bacterium | reverse complement strand
CAAGGGCCAGACCGTGCTCATCATCGAGGCGATGAAGGTGATGAACCCGATCCTGGCGCCGACCGCCGGCGTCGTGAAGGAGATCCTGGTCGCCGACGGCCAGCCGGTCGAGTTCGGCGAAGCCCTGCTCGTCATCCAGTGACGATCAACCGGTAATGTTTGAAAAGGTCCTGATAGCCAATCGCGGCGAGATCGCGCTTCGCATCCACCGCGCCTGCCGCGAGATGGGGATCCGCACCGTCGCCGTGCACTCGACCG
Source organism: Binatia bacterium (assembly GCA_035541335.1). Lineage (GTDB taxonomy): Bacteria > Pseudomonadota > Alphaproteobacteria > Dongiales > Dongiaceae > Dongia. The sequence goes on along the minus strand of DATKNM010000320.1, from coordinate 5,588 downwards.
CCGACGCGGAAGCCATGAACGTGCGGCTCGCCGACGAGAGTGTCTGCATCGGCCCGCCGGCGTCGCGGGATTCCTATCTCAACATGGCGGCGATCATTTCCGCCGCCACCATCACCGGCGCCGACGCGATCCACCCCGGCATCGGCTTCCTCTCGGAGAACGCCGCCTTCGCCCAGATGGTGGAGGAGCACGGCATCACCTTCATCGGCCCGTCGCCCGAGCATCTGATCATGATGGGCGACAAGGTGCAGGCCAAGGACGCGGCGAAGCGCTTCGGCATCCCGGTCGTCCCCGGCTCCGACGGCGAGATCAACGGCGAAGCGGAGGCCAAACGCGTCGCCGCCGAGACCGGCTATCCGGTGCTGATCAAGGCCGCGGCCGGCGGTGGCGGCAAGGGCATGAAGGTCGCCAATTCCGAAGCGGAGTTGATGACTGCCTATTCCATGGCCCGCGCCGAGGCCAAGGCCTCGTTCGGCAACGACGCGGTCTACATGGAGAAATACCTCTCCCATCCGCGCCACATCGAGATCCAGGTGCTGGGCGACAACCACGGCAACGTGGTGCACTTGGGCGAGCGCGACTGCTCGCTGCAGCGCCGGCACCAGAAGGTGCTGGAGGAGGCGCCCTCCCCCGCCCTGAACGCCGAGCAGCGGGCGCGGATCGGCAAGATCGCCGTCGATGCCATGAAGACCATGGGCTATCGCTCGGTCGGCACCATCGAGTTCCTGTTCCAGGACGGGCAGTTCTACTTCATCGAGATGAACACCCGGCTCCAGGTCGAGCATCCGGTGACCGAGATGATCACCGGTATCGACCTCGTCCGCGAGCAGATCCGCGTCGCCTCCGGCGCACCGCTCTCCTTCACCCAGGACGACGTTGTCATCAACGGCCATGCCATCGAGTGCCGCATCAACGCCGAGGACCCGGAGACCTTCCTGCCCTCGCCCGGCCGCGTCACCGACTTCCACGCCGCCGGCGGGCTCGGCGTCCGGGTCGATTCCGCGCTCTATTCCGGCTATCGCGTGCCGCCCAACTACGACAGCCTGATTGCCAAGCTGGTGGTGCACGGCCGCACCCGCAACGAATGCCTGATGCGCCTCCGGCGTGCGCTGGAGGAGATGGTGATCGGCGGCGTCAAGACCAACACGCCCTTGCACAGCCGCCTGATCGCCGCCCCCGACTTCATCAACGGCGCCTACGACATCCGCTGGCTCGAGAAGTTCGTCGCCGGCGAAGTCTGATCAAGTCTCCGCCACGAGTAGAGACTCCGATCCCGGCCGCAATCCATCCGTCCGTTCGGCGAAATAGCGCCGTGCAAGATCCCCGCCTGAGATGCAGCGCGCCTCTTTGAATCCGCACTCGCGCGCCAGGGCCAGCATCTCCTCCGGTGCGAAGAAGCTGATGAACGGCGTGCCGCTGGTGCGGGCGCCGCGCGCCGCCGCCTCGTAGCCGGCGCGCTCCGCCGGATCGGCGCGCTCGAAGGGTAGCAGGAAGGTCATTGCGAAAGTGGACCCGGGCGCCAGCGCGGCCGCGGCCCGCAGCATCGCCGCATTCGCCTCCTTGGTGAGATACATGCTGACGCCGGTGGAGACGACGACGGCCGGTCGCTGGGCGTCGAACCCTTCGCGCTGCAGCCGGTCCTTCCAGGATTGGCCGGCCTCGAAGTCCACGGGCACGAAGCGCAACCAGTCCGGCACGCCGAGGCCGAGCTCGGCCAGGCGCTGTCGCTTCCAGGCCTGCGGGCCGGGCTGGTCCACCTCGAACACCGTCATCCGCGACGCAATCTCCGGCCGCCGTTGCGCAAAGCTGTCGAGCCCGGCGCCGAGGATCACATATTGTCGCACGCCGCGGCCGGATTCCGCCGCAACCAGATCCTCGATGAAGCGCGCCCGGGCCACGATCGAGGCCCGGAAGACCCGGGTGAACTCCGGGTGCATGTCGGGTCGGTCACGCCAACCCTCGGGCGGCGCTGCCAGCTGAAGGCCGACCGCGTCGGAGATCACGGGCGGCGGCGCATCGACCTCGAGATGCAGGGCACGCCAGAGTGCGACCCGCACAGCCGTCGGTTCCGGTCCGACCACCTGATCACGCGGCATTATCATCCCTTCTTCCGTACGGCGCGCCGGTAACCATATACCCGCGAAAACTCAGCGAAGCGGGCATTTCACAGTGAGATTGGGCGTCCAGCCGAATCACACACACGAAGTCAAGCCCACGTGATTTCGCCGCTCCCGCAATGCTTTCGCGGTGGCGCAAGGCCCAGGCCGGATGCTAGCCTTTCTCAAACAGAGATTGCGCAGGCACCGAACACCGCCGATGTCGAATCGGGCAAAGCCGTCGAAAATCACCGCGGAGATGCTGCTCCGGGCCTACGCGATCGGGATCTTCCCGATGGCGGAGGCGCGCAATGACCCCGAGCTCTATTGGATCGACCCCGAATCCCGCGGCATCATCCCGCTGGATTCATTCCATGTCTCCCGCAGCCTGAAAAAGACCGTCCGCCACGGCCCCTTCACCGTCACCTGCGACGCCTGCTTCGAGCGGGTGGTGGAAGCCTGCGCGGCGCCGGCGCCGGGCCGGCGTCAGACCTGGATCAACCAGACCATCTTCGATCTCTGCTGCCAGCTCTTCCGCATGGGCCATGCCCACAGCGTCGAGACCTGGGACGGCGACCGGCTGGTGGGCGGGCTTTATGGAATCTCGCTCGGCGGCGCCTTCTTTGGCGAAAGCATGTTCTCGACCGAGACCGACGCCAGCAAGGTCGCCCTGGTGCACCTGGTGGCGCGGCTGCGGTCCGGCAACTACGGCCTCCTCGACACTCAGTTCGTCACCAAGCATCTCTCCGGCTTCGGGGCGATGGAGATCCCGCGCGAGGATTACCGCAAGCGCCTGACCTCGGCCCTCGCGCGGCGCGCCCACTTCCACGCCGACCTGCCCGAGGGCGCCCTGGAAGAGCTGTTCGGCGAGACGGCGAGCAGCACCTCGTAATCGAACTACTGCGCCGGCGGAGTCTGCGTGCCCTGATCGGCAGGTTGTTTCTGCTGACTCTGGTCCGGCTTCGACTGGTCCGGCTTCGACTGGTCGGGCTTCGCCTGATCCGGTTGGGGCTGGTCCTGCGCCGGCGTGTCGGTCTCGCCGCCGCCCTGGCTATTGATGCAGTCGAGCACGATCAGGTCATAGACCGGGTGCTCCAGCGCGGAGAGCGCTGGGCTGGAGGCAAACATCCAGCCACTGAAACGCAAGACCGGTTTCTCGTCCGGCTTCACCTCGACCACCTCGAGAAAAGCCGCGGCTTCCGGGGTCTCCTCCGGCGGATGTTTGTCGCAGGCGCGCGCGGTGATCTGCAGCGCGCCGAAATTGACCGTGCTGCCGACCGGGATCTTGATGGTGGAGACCCGCGCCGTGATTTTGTCGAGGCCCTGGAGCACGACCGTGTCCATCGGCACGGCCGCGGCCGGATGCGCACCAAGGGTAAGCGTGGCGGAGACCGGCAGCGCCACGAGCGCCGCCGCCAGAACCGTCCTCAATCGGGTCATTTCTGCTTTCGATACGGGTTCTTGAGGCTGTCCAGCATGGCGTTGAACACGGCGCGGATCTGCGCCTCGTCGCAACCCATCAGCACGGCGTCCTCCAGGGCGTCCTGGGCAAGGCCGTGGATTTCCTCAAGGTTCTGGTTCAGGACTTTGATTTTTTCAAGGCAGGAGACCGGCTTGCCGTCGGGCTGTTTCCAGACCGGCGGCGCGAACTCCTGATCGTCGGCAGCGTCTTTCGCCATGGCCACTATGTTAGCAGCCGCCGGTTCCGGAACAAGGGGCCGGTACCCGTGCCGCGATAGGGAAGAATCCTTAGACCTTACGGACTTGGGGGCGCGTCGCCCCCGCCCTTCTTGTCGCCGCCGGAGATCGCCATGCCGATCAGCTTGCCGAGGCTCAAGGCGCCCTGGGCGTGCTTGAAGGTGTCGCCGTCCTTCATCAGCGTGTCGTCGCTGCCGAGCTGCAGGTTGACGTAGGGATTGCCGAGCAGGCCGTCCTGGTCGACATCGGCGCTGGAATCGGTCGGCAGCTGGACGTCGCGGTTGACGTCGAGGGTGATCACCGCCTGGAAGTTCTTGGCGTCGAACTCCTGCTTCACGACGGTGCCGACCTTGACGCCGGCGGCGCGCACGTCGGTGCCCGGCGTGATCGACCCGCCCTGGTCTAGGCGCATCACCAGGTGATACCCGCCGGACTGTTCCTTGACGCCCGCGGTCCCGTAGATCACGAACAGAAACGCCGCCGCCGCCAACAGCACGACGGCGCCCATTACGGTTTCCAGCACATTGCGCTGCATCTATTCCCCCTGCCGGATGCGGCTTCCGCTCAAGCCGGCGTCCACGGCTCGTAATCGCCGCCCGTCTTGGGCCGCTGGCTGCCCATCAGGGTATGGCCCGGCGGCATATAGGCGTGCTCGGTGCCTGAGAGGTTGGGGAGATAGGGTTTCTGCCAGGCCTTGCGGTCGGCGGGGCCGAGCTTCGGCGGCTGCGCGGCGTTCGAATGCAGCCAGGCATGCCATTCCGGCGGCACCTTGCTCGCCTCCGGCGTGCCCTTATAGAGCACCCAGCGGCGCTCGCGCTTCTTACCCTTGGTTCGCCGGTCGATGTAATAGCGGTTGCCGAATTCGTCGGTCCCGACCTGCTCGCCGTGAAGCATCGTGAAGACGCGTGTGCCGAACGACATGGGACTGCGAAAACCCCGCTTTTGTGGTGCCCGAAAGAGGGTCGCACTATAGCCAGGGGTCCCTGCCGAAGCAAGGCGGCGGCGGACCGGCCGGAACCGCCCAAGGCCGCGTCATTCCAGGGCTTTTTCCATCACCAGGTAGGTCGGCTCCGCCCAGCCGGGATGGGCTGCGCGGGCGGTCTCGCGGTATCCCAGGGACTGGAACAAGGCGATGTTGCTCCCGAGCGCGATACGGACGTTGAGCTCGACCACCAGCAGTCGATGCAGCCTCAGATGCTCCTCCGCGGCACCGATCAGCGCCTCTGCGATCCCTTGCCGCCGCAGCGCCGGATCGACCGCGAGCCGGCCGAGATAGCCCCGCTCACCCTTGGCCTCGGCGATCACGCAGCCCACCATCTCCAGGCCGCGCATCGCCACGAAGCCGCCGCCCGCGCCGAGCTTCGCCGCCACCTCCTCCACGGTCTCGCCGAAGACGCTGGACTCCGGCTTCAGGACCCCGCGGTACTCGGCGAAGGCGCGGCACATCATGTCGAGCACCGCCGCGGCCTCTTCCGGCCCGGCGTTGCGCACATGGACGAGCGGGTTCATCTCCAAAGGGTTCATCCCCAACAGGTCAGTCTCTGGACACTGCCCGAGCGCCGACCCATAGTCAGCCGCCTTCCGTGGAGATTTCATCCTGACCACCAATCAAACCCAGCGGCGCTATGGCCTCGGCCTCGTGCTGATCGCCTTCTCGGCCGTCTTCTTCAGCCTCATCACGACCTTCTCGAAACTGGCCTATCAAGCGGATGCAACGCCGCTGGCGCTGGTTTGGATCCGCTTCGCTGCGTTCGTCGTGCTGGTGGGCGGAGTGCAGGCCCTCATGCGCCGGCC